>NZ_CP152050.1:3347500-3629232 GCF_038632915.1 Paenisporosarcina sp. FSL H8-0542 | reverse complement strand
CAACGTACCTCCTTCTTTAAAATATTTTTTATCGACAATCTTACACATAATATGTATAGTCATGCACAAAACCACAAGTTGTGGATAAAGGTTAATCAGAGCCTTGGGATAAGCTATCCACAGATTATCAACAGTTGTGGATAACAACGAATACTGATTTTCGGTTTTGAAGAGTAAAACACAAACATCGTATCAAAAATAACTAGAAATTACAAGCGTTCTCGATGGTTATCCACAAAATGCATATTCATGCACACCGCTGTTGTCCACAGGCCGTGAGTTTGTTAAAAAGTTGTAGATAAGTGGTGTGGATAGAAAAAATGCCCCAAATTCGTTATCCACAGCACTGTGTGTAGAAAACTTCATATATGTGGACAACTTATAACCAGATGAATTTACACTGAAAGAGAACGATAAGAGAACGATATTTCGAAATGCTATTGACATTTAGGGGTCAAACTATATATAATATCCAAGACTGTCTATAAGAGATAAATCGACTTTCAATTTTTCAGGAGGTGTCACATAGATGAAACGCACATACCAACCAAATAAACGCAAACATAGTAAAGTTCACGGATTCCGTTCTCGTATGAGTTCTAAAAACGGCCGTCGCGTATTAGCAGCACGTCGTCGTAAAGGAAGAAAAGTATTATCAGCTTAAGCCCACTGATCCGCATCAGTGGTCTTTTTTTTCTTTACCTATTAGAAGCGAATGATCAGGTGGAGAAGGTGAAGCATGAATAAACGTCAACGTGTAAAGAAGAATGCAGAGTTTCAAAAGATTTTTAAACGCGGTAAATCCTTTGCGAATCGCCAGTTTGTCTTATATTTCTTACCGAAAGAAGGACAAGAGGAGTTTCGCATCGGCCTATCCGTGAGTAAAAAAGTCGGAAATGCAGTCGTCCGCAACCAAATCAAACGCTATATCAGACAATCTTTCTTGGAACTGAAAGATGAAATCAACCCGAACATGGATTATGTCATTATCGCCAGAAATCAGGCGGCCAGTTTAGATTTTCATGAAACAAAGAAAAGTTTGCAGCACGTTTTGAAAATCGCTAAAATGATTCAAAAGATTAAGTAATAAAGACAAGAAGTTTTTCATGTATATATATATAGAAGAAATGGAATGTCGTTTTAGGGGGAAGAAGGGTGAACAAACGCTTACTTATTATCCTCATGCTTGTTTCTGTCACGCTATTACTTAGTGGATGTACAGAGTATGATCAACCGATTTATGAGGGCAGTAAAGGATTTTGGAACGAATTTATTGTTTGGCCTCTTGTTTCTTTCATTACATTGTTCAAGGAATTACTCGGATCTTACGGATTAGGTATTGTCATGGTGACAATAATAATTCGTTTGGCGATTCTTCCTTTAATGATCAAACAAACAAAGAGTGCAAAGAATATGCAAGATGTTCAACCTGAACTTGCTAAACTCAAGCAAAAATACAGCTCAAAAGATGCGGCTACCCAACAGAAGTATCAACAAGAAATGATGGCGTTATTTAAAGAAAAAGGTGTGAATCCAGCTGCGGGCTGTTTGCCGGTAGTCATTCAAATGCCTATCCTAATCGGTTTCTATCATGCGATTAGTCGCATGAATAATACGCCAGAAATTAACTTAGGCAGCTTCTTATGGTTTGAGCTTGCTGAACCAAGTATTATTCTTGCGGTTCTTGCAGGAATCATGCAGTTCCTGGTATTACGTACTGGTCAAGCAATGAACAACCCTCAAATGAAAATCATGATGTATTTCATGCCTATTATGATTATCGGGTTCGGTATTTTCTTACCTTCAGCCTTAACATTGTACTGGGTAATCGGAAATATCATTTCATTGAGTCAAAACATGGTCATTTACAAACCATGGAAAAAACGTACACTTCAACCTGCTAAAACTGGAGGGGCTAAAAAGTGAATCAGATTACGCAAACGGGTTCAACAACTGAAGAAGCGATATCTGCTGCATTAGCTAAACTTGAGACAACCAGAGATCAAGTCACCATTAACGTTTTAACTGAAGGTAAAAAAGGATTTTTAGGTTTTGGCTCCAAACTTGCAGAAGTGCAAGTTACAGTAAAGGAAGCACCACCCGTTGTGCAAGAGACTGAAATTGTCACTGTTGAGTCGTTAGAAGATGCGACAGAAAAAACAGTAGCGCCATTGCAAGAAAAAGGAGTTTCTAAGAATGTCGAGTCCACTCAAGGCGAGGCAGTTGAAGAAACGAAAGCATATATAAACCTTATTGCAAAAGAAATGAAAATTGACGATTTAACGATTCATACGGAGCAGAACGGTAAATATGTTACGCTTCGACTGGAAAGTAAAAAAGCAGCTGTACTTATTGGAAAACGAGGGCAAACGTTAAACGCCTTGCAACAATTATCACAATTAGTTGCAAACAAGTATGCTAACCATTTTTTGATGATTCAACTTGATGTAGAAAATTACCGCGAGCGCCGTCAAGAATCTTTGGAACAATTAGCCGAACGTATGGCGGATAAAGCAATCCGAACTGGAAAAAAAGTAGAGTTTGAACCAATGCCTTCTTATGAAAGAAAAGTGATACACAACGCTTTATCCAGACGGTTGGATATTGAGACCGTATCAGTAGGAACAGATCCTAATCGTTATCTCGTAATTGAACCATTAAAGTAATGGACAGCGGACCTTGACGTCACTTGACGAAAAGGTCCGTTTTCTTGTTGTCGAAATGACGTTTGCGACTTTCGATTTTAGTGATTTTATGCTATTGTTGTATGTTAGAGAATCATGACCGTTTTTTCAGTTATCCACATGTGGATAACTAGTAGACAGGAGGTGGGCGATCATGGAATTCGATACGATTACTGCGATATCCACACCAATGGGTGAAGGAGCAATTGCGATTGTGCGATTAAGTGGATCAGAAGCAGTTTCCATAGCTGATCAAATTTTTCGTTCGCCTGGAGAAAAAAAATTAAGTAGTCAAGCATCACACACGATCCATTATGGACATTTAATAGAGCCTGAATCAGGCGACGTAGTAGAAGAAGTCATGTTGTCTTTAATGAAAGGTCCAAAAACCTTTACACGAGAAGACGTAGTTGAAATAAATTGTCACGGAGGTATCGTTACCGTAAATCGAGTGTTGCAGTTAGTACTGAGACATGGTGCTCGATTAGCGGAGCCGGGAGAATTCACGAAACGTGCATTTTTAAATGGACGTATCGACTTATCTCAAGCAGAAGCTGTTATGGATTTAATTCGTGCCAAGACCGATCGTGCAATGAATGTTGCACTAGGTCAAATGGATGGAAAATTATCACGACTCATTGCCAGTTTGCGACAAGCATTGTTAGAAACGTTGGCACAGGTAGAAGTGAACATCGACTATCCAGAGTATGATGATGTGGAAGAAATGACATTGCCCATGATTATTGAAAAGTCATCTTGGGTGAAACAAGAAATTGAAGGGTTATTGCGTACTTCATCTCAAGGGAAAATATTAAGAGAAGGCTTATCTACTGTCATTATTGGTCGACCGAATGTAGGGAAGTCCTCTTTATTAAATAGTTTAGTGCAAGAAAATAAAGCGATTGTTACCGATGTAGCGGGGACAACACGTGACATTATTGAAGAGTATGTAAATGTCCGTGGCGTACCGTTAAAGCTCATTGATACTGCCGGGATTCGGGAAACAGAAGACATTGTTGAACGAATCGGTGTAGAACGCTCCAGACAAGTTCTTAAACAAGCCGATTTGATTCTTTTGGTACTGAACCATTCGGACGAGCTAACACCTGAGGATGAGCGTTTATTTGAAGCAATCGAAGGCATGGACTTTATTGTGGTAATCAATAAAACCGATTTAGAGAAGAAAATCGATAGTCAACGTGTAGAAGAACTTGCAGGGAACCGAAAAATCGTGACCACTTCTTTATTACAAGAAGAAGGAGTGGATCAGCTCGAGGAAGCAATTGCTTCATTATTCTTTGAAGGATCTCTGGAAAGTGGCGATTTGACGTATGTCTCAAACGCTCGTCACATTGCTTTATTGCACCAGGCAAAACAAACGATTGAAGATGCAATAGACGCAGCCCATGCTGCCGTGCCAATCGATATGATCCAAATCGATGTCACCAGAACGTGGGAAATTTTAGGTGAAATTACTGGAGATACAGTAGAAGAAAGTTTGATTGACCAACTGTTCTCCCAATTCTGTTTAGGGAAATAAGTGGAACGAAGGCTAAGTTCGCCGCGTCCTTGCGGCAACGCCTTCATGACCCACATCCTGTGGGCCCAAGTTGAATGCGGTGCGAAAGCCTGCTTTCGCCTGAGGTTCTGAAGCTTAGGTGCGAGCTGGCGCATGAAGCTAGACATAAAAGAGCGGAAAGCTTGAATATAAAAAATAGGATAAACGAAAGGAATGAACGAACATGCAGAAATTTGAAGCGGGCTCGTTCGATGTAATTGTTATTGGAGCTGGCCATGCCGGTTCTGAAGCAGCATTAGCGGCAGCGGGAATGGGTGCAAAAACACTCGTTTTAACAATTAATTTAGATATGATTGCATTTATGCCATGTAATCCATCTATCGGAGGCCCGGCTAAAGGAATAGTTGTCCGGGAAATTGACGCCCTTGGAGGCGCAATGGGGAAAGTCATCGACAAAACGCATATTCAAATGAGAATGTTGAATACAGGTAAAGGCCCAGCTGTACGTGCTTTACGTGCACAAGCTGATAAAGTGTTATATCAAGCTGAGATGAAACGCTTAATGGAAGAACAAGAGAACTTGTCTATCCATCAGGCAATGGTTGAGGAATTAATTATTGAAGACGACGAAATAAAAGGTGTTATTACACAAGTCGGGGCAATCTACCGTGCAAAAACAGTGATTGTAACAACTGGAACATTTTTACGTGGTGAAATTATCATTGGTGATTTGAAATATTCAAGTGGACCAAATAATCAACAACCTTCATTGAAATTGGCAGATAATCTTCGAGATTTAGGTTTTGATTTGGTACGTTTTAAAACAGGAACACCGCCACGCGTAAACAGTAAAACGATTGATTACAGCAAAACAGAGATTCAGCCAGGCGATGACTTACCACGAGCATTCAGTTATGAAACGACTGAATATATCATGGATCAAATGCCTTGTTGGTTGACGTATACGAATGAACGCACTCACCAGATAATTGATGAAAACTTGCATTTATCACCAATGTATTCAGGCATGATTAAAGGTACAGGTCCACGTTATTGTCCTTCCATTGAAGACAAAGTGGTACGTTTCAATGACAAACCACGTCACCAAATCTTCTTGGAGCCTGAAGGGCGCAATACGCGTGAAGTATATGTACAAGGGCTTTCTACAAGCTTACCTGAACATGTACAACGTAAGTTGCTAGAAAGCATTCCAGGGTTGGAAAAAGCTGAAATGATGCGAGCAGGATATGCGATTGAGTACGATGCAATGGTACCTACCCAATTATGGCCAACGTTGGAAACGAAAAAAATCCGTAATTTATATACTGCTGGTCAAATTAACGGAACATCTGGTTATGAAGAAGCAGCTGGTCAAGGGTTGATGGCTGGTATGAATGCTGCGGCTCGTTCTTTAAATAAAGAAGAAATCATTTTAAGCCGTTCGGATGCGTATATCGGTGTGTTAATTGATGATTTAGTGACAAAAGGAACGAATGAACCTTACCGTTTACTTACGTCGAGAGCAGAATATCGATTATTGTTACGTCATGACAATGCAGACTTGAGATTAACCAAAATCGGATTCGAAGCAGGATTGATTTCGGAGGAACGTTACGAGCGTTTTGAAGCGAAGAAGAAATTGATCGATGAAGAAATCGTCCGATTAAGAAAAACGATTATTAAGCCGAATGAAGTAACGCAAGAAATTATCCGTTCTAAAGGCGGCACTGAACTTAAAGACGGAATAAAAGGTCAGGACTTACTAAAACGCCCTGAAATGACGTATGATGATATTGCACAGCTTTCTCCTTCACCAATCGACTTAACAGATGAAATGAAGGATCAAATCGAAATTCAAATTAAGTACGAAGGTTATATCGAAAAAGCACTTCAACAAGTAGAGAAATTAAAGAAAATGGAAGATAAAAAAATTCCGGATTTAATTGACTACGATGCCATTTCTGGTATCGCTACTGAAGCGAAGCAGAAGATGAAAGAAGTTAGACCTTTATCAATTGCACAAGCATCTAGAATATCAGGTGTAAATCCTGCTGACATTTCTATCCTTCTGGTGTATATTGAACAAGGTAGAATAGCGAAAATATCCGGATAAGTATAAAAGTGGCTATTCGCTAAATTCAGCATTTAGCCACTCTTCATATACGGAAGGGGTCCAATATGAACCAACAACAATTTGTTGAAGCACTAAGAGAAAAAGGGATTATTTTAACCCCTGAACAACTTCAACAATTTCATAAATATTTCGAACTGCTTGTTGAGTGGAACGAAAAAATGAACTTAACTGCAATCACAGATCAACCATCCGTTTACTTAAAGCATTTTTATGATTCAATCAGCATGGCTTTTTATGTGGATTTTTCCAAAGGCCAATCAATTTGTGATGTAGGTGCAGGAGCGGGATTCCCAAGTATACCTTTGAAAATTTGTTTCCCTCAATTGCATGTAACTATTGTTGATTCATTGAACAAGCGGATTCAATTTCTCACACATTTAAGTGAGCAATTGGGACTTTCCAATGTTCAATTTGTACATGCCCGAGCAGAAGAATTTGGACAAAATCCAACTTACAGGGAACAGTATGATATTGTCACAGCGAGAGCGGTAGCGAGATTATCTGTATTGTCGGAACTTTGCATACCATTAGTTAAAGTCGGAGGTCAGTTTGTGGCGATGAAAGCTGCAGCGGCTCAAGACGAACTAAATGATGCAAAAAAAGCTTTAACAATTTTGGGTGCTGAAAAAATTCAAGAATATTCTTTCACACTGCCTGTAGAAAATAGTGAAAGATCATTGTTTGTTTTTAATAAAGTAAAGAGCACTCCTAAAAAATATCCAAGAAAACCTGGAGTTCCAAATAAAACTCCATTGTAATATTGTGTTTCACGTGAAACATTAATAAAGGATTGAAGAGATTTGTCTCGAATTAATACAAGTAGGTAGTTTCTTAAAGGTGGTGCCAGGGGATGAAAAGTCCTTTTTCACGTTTTTTTGGGAGTGGCGAAAAAGAGATAGCGGCTACAAAGCAAACAGTTGAACAATATGAAGAAGTAATGAAAATCCCTTTGCAATCGATTGTTCCGAATCGTTTTCAACCGCGGACTGTTTTTGATGAGTCCAAAATTGAAGAATTGGCTCGTACCATTCATACACACGGGGTTATTCAACCAATCGTAGTTCGTCAAATGGAAGATGGACGATATGAGATTATTGCGGGGGAACGTCGTTTCCGTGCGATGACGAAGCTTGAGTGGGAAGAAGTTCCTGCTATCGTGCGTAATTTAAGTGATAAAGAAACAGCATCAATTGCTTTAATTGAAAATTTACAACGCGAAGAATTAACAGCTATTGAAGAAGCATTGGCTTATCAAAAGTTGTTGGAACTTCATGAACTTACGCAAGAAGCTTTGGCTCAACGTTTAGGCAAAGGTCAATCAACTGTTGCCAACAAATTAAGACTGCTGAAACTACCACAAGTGATTCAGGATGGAATTTTGAAGCGTGAAATCTCAGAGCGTCATGCACGAGCACTCATGCCCATTAAAGAAGAAGAACAGCAAATCGCACTTTTCCAGGAAGTAGTGGAGCAACAATATAATGTGAAGCAACTGGAAAAGAAAGTGGAGGACCTGTTAAACCCACCAGTCGTTGAAGGTAAAAAAGAAAAGCCGAAAAGAAAGACGGTTAGTCGTGATGTAAGGATTGCACTGAATACACTCAGACAGTCATTTGCGATGGTTGCAAAAACGGGAATTAAGATGGAAACGGAAGAAGAAGAACTTGAGGATTTCTACCAAATTACTGTGAAAATCCCGAAAAAGAAATCTTGATATTACGAAATCGTGAACTCTTGCTCTGAAAATGGCAAGAGTTTTTTTGTTTGTAATCAGAATATAATCCTTTTTTAATCAAAATTTTGTTAGAATGAAAGGAAAAGCGGAAAGTTCTGATAAGCTAGAACTATCTGGGAAGAAATGCTGAGAAGCGACAACTAGAGGAAAGCAGGTGCAAGCGTGGGAAGAATCATTGCGATCGCCAATCAAAAAGGCGGCGTGGGTAAAACGACAACATCTGTAAGTTTGAGCGCATGCCTTGCGTACTTAGGGAAAAAAGTATTATTAATGGATACGGATCCCCAAGGAAATGCTACAAGTGGAGTTGGCGTTAATAAAGGTGACGTACAACAATGTATTTATGATGTTCTAATAGATGATATAGACGTAAAGAAAGTGATTTTGGAAACTAAAGTTGAAAATTTACATGTAGTTCCTGCAACAATTTCATTGGCGGGTGCTGAAATTGAACTAGTTTCTACCATTTCTCGTGAGGTGCGTTTAAAAAGGGCCCTTCAAGAAGTGAAAGAAGAATATGATTATATCATCATAGACTGTCCCCCATCACTAGGTTTGCTGACGATCAATGCATTGACGGCTTCAGATGCTATTTTAATTCCAGTGCAGTGTGAGTATTACGCATTGGAAGGTCTCAGCCAGTTATTGAGTACCATTCGATTAGTACAAAAACACTTAAATAATCAACTTGTTATTGACGGAGTTTTATTGACAATGTTTGATGCACGTACGAACCTCGGAATCCAAGTAATTGAAGAAGTAAAAAAATACTTCCAAGATAAAGTGTATAAAACGATTATTCCTCGTAATATTCGTTTAAGCGAGGCGCCAAGTCATGGAGAACCTATTATTATTTACGATCCAAAATCTCGTGGTGCAGAAGTATATCTAGATTTGGCGAAGGAAGTGATTCGTAATGTCTAAAGGCTTAGGTAAAGGAATTAATGCACTATTTCCAGGAGAATCAATCAATCAAATGGAAAGTGTTGAAAAAGTATCTGTAAGAGATATTAAAGTAAACCCATATCAACCACGCAAAATTTTTGATGAAACAGCATTAGCTGAGTTAACTGAATCCATTAAAGAACACGGTGTTTTACAACCGATTATTTTAAGAAGAAGAGATAAGTCATTTGAAATTGTTGTAGGGGAACGTCGTTTCCGAGCATCAAAAGCTGCCGGTTTGAAAGAGATTCCTGCTGTAATTCGTGAATTCACAGATCAACAAATGATGGAAATTGCGATTCTTGAAAATTTACAACGTGAAGATTTAACACCGATTGAAGAAGCAGATGCATACCAAAACCTTATGGAAAACCTGAGCCTCACACAAGAGCAATTAGCTTTTCGTTTAGGGAAAAGTCGTCCTCATATTGCCAATCATATCCGTCTGCTTTCATTACCTGATGTTGTGCGAGAGCTAATTTCATCTAATAAACTATCAATGGGACATGGGCGAGCATTGCTTGGATTAAAGCGTAAAAAGCTGATACCTTCAATTGCTGAAAAAGTGATGAAAGAAAACTTGAATGTTCGTCAACTTGAATCACTCGTTCAAAGAATGAATGAAGATGTTTCACGTGAAACATCAAAAGTTCCAAACAAAGATATCTTTATTAAAGAAAAAGAATCACAACTGCGTGAATATTTCGGCACAACCGTTTCAATCAAGAAATCGAAAAACAAAGGGAAAATCGAAATTGAGTTTTTCTCTGAAGATGATCTTGAACGTATTTTAGAATTATTAGAAGACTAAACTGCCTATTCCCTTAAAGGATTTAACTTTGAGGGGATAGGTTCTATTTTTAGCTGAAATGAGGAGTTCCGTATGGTGTTATTAGGGACATTGATTAACGCGCTTCTCATCATTGTGGGAACAATCATTGGAAGATTGTTGAAAAACATCCCGGAAAATATGAAGCAAACAGTGATGTATGCCATTGGGCTTGCTGTTACTGTTATAGGACTTCAAATGGGTTTTGAAAGCGGTCAGTTCTTAATCGTTATTATTAGTTTGGTTGTTGGTGCAGTCATTGGAGAGTGGATTGATTTAGATCATCAACTCAATCGATTTGGCCATTGGTTGGAATCGAAAGTTGGCAAAAACAAAAAAGGCGAAAATATAAGTATTGCACAGGGTTTTGTATCAGCTACATTGATTTTCGTTATTGGATCGATGGCAGTCATTGGAGCCTTAGATAGTGGACTGCGAAATGATCATGATTTATTAATTGTAAAAGGGTTGATAGATGGGTTTACTTCGATCATATTGGCTACCACTCTGGGAATTGGTGTTCTTTTGTCAGCCGTTCCGGTTATTTTATATCAAGGCACGATCGCACTTTTTGCCACTCAAATCAGCCGTGTTATTCCACAAGAAGCACTCGCTTTATATATTCAGGAAATGACTGCAACCGGCGGAATCATGATCGTGGCAATTGGTTTAAATATGATTGGTTTGACCAAGATAAGAGTAGCCAATTTACTGCCAGGCATTCTCGTGGTAGCTATCGTCATGGCTATTGCGTACTATTTTCATTTGGTGCCTTTGCCAAGCGAGTAGAAGAGCACGGGACAAAACTTTGCCCATATCATAAGGTAATTGAAGTCTAGTGTTTTGCAAGACGGTATATTCCTGATAACCACCAACATTTACAATGCCTTTAATGGAAAGGTCTCCAATAGGCGGCAATTCCTTTTTTACTGCTTTGCCGGGGAAAAGAGGACCTTTTTCGATAACAATATGTCCAATTTTTTCAACTTTCCCTAAGCAAGCATCTATGGCAACTACATAAGGAGTTAATGTTCTCGCTTGAAGTGACTCGACTGTTTGTTGTAAATTCAAAGCGTGCAAAGGTTGCTGCAAAGTACCAATTACTTCATACGGAAATGTAGGATGGTCGCGAAGCCAAGTTCCGATTAATGGTCCTAGAGAGTCTCCAGTAGACCGGTCGGTGCCTATGCAACAAAAAGTGAGATTCGGTTTATCAAATGGTATAAGTTGAAGAAAAAGCGAGCTTAAGCGCCAGGCAACACCTGAATCTTGATAGGAAAAATCTTCCGAATGTAATTGAGACGAAAATGCAAACATAGGTTAGCTCACTCTCTTTTTTCGTAGTATACGTATTAGAAATGGGCTTTATTCAAAAAGGTGGTAGTTATCAAGTGAACATTCACATTAACAAGACGTTTGAAAGTGTCAAAGATTTTCTATTAGATGAGAAAATATGGATTGCTGCTGGCGTTATTACGCTAAAAGTAATATTCATTATGTTCTTAGCAGGAATTTTTGTGAAAATATTTAAAGTGGTCATTCGTAAAGTATTTGAAGTCCGTATGAAATCACCCTTGCGCTACTCGGAACGCAGACAGAATACATTACTCAAATTACTCGAAAATGTAGTTGCGTATGTTGTATACTTTGCTGCGCTTCTGGCAGTCCTTTCCGCATTGAAGATTGATGTGAGAGGCTTGCTGGCTGGGGCAGGGGTACTCGGTTTGGCGGTTGGTTTTGGCGCACAAAACTTAGTTCGTGATGTCATCACGGGATTCTTTATTATTTTTGAGGATCAATTTTCTGTCGGAGACTATGTGCGAATCGGTGCATCAGAAGGGTCTGTACAAGAGATTGGTTTGCGAACAACTAAATTAAAAGGATTAAACGGGGAGATTCACATTTTCCCTAACGGAACGATTGTGGAAGTTATCAATTACTCATTAAACAATTCAATTGCGATTGTCGACGTGAGTGTTGCACTTGAAACGGATATTCCAAAAGCGGAAGAGCTTATTGGAGAGTTTTTATCGAGTCTTCCTGAAAAATACGAGCAATTGGTTAAAGAACCTGAGTTACTGGGTGTTCAAAATCTAGCTGCTTCTGAAGTGGTCATGCGTATTACTGCGGAAACAAAGCCGATGCAACATTTCGCAGTAGCGCGAATAATCCGTCGTGACCTGAAAATATTCATGGACGAACATGGAATCGAAATTCCATATCCGAAAATGGTGATGTACCAAAAGAAAACGGGATCGGTTGATTCGGGTACTGGAGATCCTGTGAAGTCTGAAGATAAGGGGAAAGTCTGATGAACACGAAATCCTTTGAGCTGGGTGATATTGTTGAAATGAAAAAGCAGCACCCTTGTGGAACGAACGAATGGAAAATCATTCGCACAGGCGCAGATGTGCGGATAAAATGTGAAGGTTGCCAGCATAGTGTGATGATTCCAAGAAGAGAATTCGAGAAAAAGATGAAAAAAGTGATTAAAGCAGCTGAGCCTTCTACAGAGGAATAGACTTTTGGTTGACAAAAATTTATAATAGATTAGTTAAATGAAAAGTAAAAGCTTCAATCAAGCGTTGAAAATGACTATACACACATGAATATAGAACTCGTAAGTTATGAAAGGTTGGGAACTAATATGGCGTTAACAGCGGGAATCGTGGGCTTGCCGAATGTCGGTAAATCTACTCTATTTAATGCAATAACTAAAGCAGGCGCAGAAGCTGCAAACTATCCATTCTGTACAATTGATCCAAACGTTGGAATTGTAGAAGTGCCGGATGAGCGTCTAAATAAATTAACAGAACTTGTTGTTCCAAAGAAAACTGTTCCTACAGCTTTTGAGTTCACTGATATTGCCGGGATTGTAAAAGGTGCCAGTAAAGGTGAAGGACTAGGAAATAAGTTCTTGGCTCACATTCGTGAAGTAGATGCAATTTGCCAAGTGGTACGTTGTTTTGCTGATGAGAATGTTACACACGTAGCAGGGAAAGTAGATCCGATTTCAGATATCGAAGTAATCAATCTTGAGTTAATTTTGGCTGACTTGGAAAGCGTTGAAAAACGTTTGCAACGTGTAGGCAAAATGGCGAAACAAAAAGACAAAGATGCTATGGTTGAAGAGCCAGTATTGGTCAAACTTCGTGATGCTTTTGAAGAAGAGAAACCAGCTCGTTCTGTTGAATTTACAGAAGAAGAATTACGCGTTGTTAAAGGTCTTCATTTATTAACAATCAAACCTATGCTGTATGTAGCAAATGTGGCAGAAGACGAAATTGCGAATGCAGATGAAAATGAATATGTTCAAAAAGTTCGTGAATTCGCTAAAGTAGATAATGCACAAGTTATTGTTGTGTGTGCGAAGATTGAAGAAGAAATGGCTGAGCTTGACGAGGAAGAGAAAGCGATGTTCCTTGACGAGTTGGGGATTAAAGAATCAGGTCTGGATCAGCTTGTAAAAGCCGCATATCAATTATTGGGACTTGCAACATACTTTACAGCAGGCGTGCAGGAAGTTCGTGCTTGGACATTCCGTAAAGGCATGAAAGCACCTCAATGTGCAGGCGTCATCCATACAGACTTCGAACGTGGTTTCATCCGTGCCGAGACTGTTTCTTATGATGACTTGGTTACAAACGGTTCAATGGCTTCTGCAAAAGAAGCAGGGAAAGTGCGTTTGGAAGGTAAAGAATACATCGTACAAGACGGCGACGTTATGTTATTCCGTTTCAACGTATAAAATATTTTCGGGTTAGTCGACTTGTCGGCTGACCCTTTTTTGAATTATAGAGACAAAAGGGGAATGTCGTATGAAGTTATTTGCATATGGGACGTTGCTTTATGGAGAAAAGAATCATCATGTTCTCGAAGGTGCACAACTTTTATATGAGAAGGTTACGCTTCCGGCGATTATGTATGATACAGGAGATGGTTATCCTGCAATCGAGCTAGCTCAGGAATCAATAGTAATAGGGGATGTTTACGAAGTACCCGATCATATGTGGGTGGATTTAGATGAGCTTGAAGGTTATACAGGGGACCCTGAAATGGATCTGTATACGAAACAAATGGTGAATATAAAAACAAAAGATAGCATCTTAGAAGCCATTGTGTACACTGTATGTGATGAAACGATGAAGAAAGTTGTAATTTCATCCGGAGACTGGATTACTTATCGTAAATCTCAAGAAATAAAGTAAAGCTGCTCCATTTCAAATGGAAGCAGCTTTATTGTTGTTCAAACACATATAATTTTGGTCGTTCTGGGTCATCCTTGATCCAAGCATCATCGCGTACAGTCCGTAATTCTTTAATCATGGCAAAATCACCAGCGGCACCAGCAATCAGCCAGGCTCCTAGTAATGCGAGAAGCGGACTATTAAGGAAAATAGCAATGACGGCCGGTAATACACCTGTTGTCCAAAATGGCAGGATTAACACTCTTTTCATCGCTTTGTTTTGAACAGGTTCAGTAGTTGTCGCGTAGGCAACACCCAGTTTCAAATTAAAGCCATAGTCAAGCGAACGCCATGGAACTTTAGCAAATATGACAAAGCCGACTAGATGTGCTGCTTCATGCAAAATGATTAATAGGATATAGCCAATGATGAATAGGAGCAATCCGAGCCAGGATGGTTCAAATGCAAAATCTTGATGCACAATACTAGTTAATAGCAAAAGTACCACGCTTAAGACGACCGTTAATACTAAGCTTGTTTTGCCGATTTTTTGAATGTCCAAATCAATGATTTTAGTGGGTGTATCGAAATCATTCATTATTCTCACCTCATAATAGGTAGTATAGCTGAAAAGCCTAAGTTGTCTACCAAATCAGTAGTTGCACGTGGTCATTGTGTGTGTTACAATCAATTGATGTGAGTAATGAACGTTACTTGCTCCTTGCCTACTGTCAACAGTCAGGCCTAAGTCCATAAGGAGGTGCAAAAAGATGAAAAAGTACGAATTAATGTACATCATTCGACCAACAATCGAAGATGACGCGAAAAAAGCTCTTACAGCTCGTTTCGACGAAATCTTGACTACGAATGGTGCTGAAATCATCGAGTCTAAAGAGTGGGGCAAACGCCGCTTAGCTTACGAAATCAATGACTTCCGCGAAGGTTTCTACCAAATCGTGAAAGCAAACGCTGATTCAAGAGCAATCGATGAATACATCCGTCTTGCTAACATTAACGAAGATATTATTCGTTTTGTAGCTGTCAACGTAGAAGATAAATAAGAATTTAGCATCGAGTATACTCGAAACAACTTGCAGACGAGGGAGGTTGTATTCTGATGATTAACCGAGTCGTATTAGTCGGAAGACTGACAAAAGATCCGGAGCTTCGTTATACACCAAGTGGTGTAGCAGTTGCGCGTTTTACACTAGCTGTAAATCGTTCATTCTCTAACCAGTCAGGTGAAAAGGAAGCGGATTTTATTAACTGTACTGTTTGGAGAAAGCCAGCTGAAAACACAGCAAACTTCCTTAAAAAAGGTAGTTTGGCAGGTGTAGAAGGGCGTATTCAAACTGGGAGCTATGAAGGCCAAGATGGAAAGCGTGTTTACACGACTGAAGTTGTAGCTGATAGTGTTCAATTCCTTGAACCACGTAATAGTTCTGGCGGAGATCGTCCACAACAAGGACAACCTTATGGTGGCGGTTCAAACCAAAACAATCAATATCCATCTTATCAACAGAATCAATCACCAAATCAGCAAAACTATACACGTGTAGATGAAGATCCTTTCTCTTCTGGAAGCGGCCCAATCGAAGTATCAGACGACGATTTACCATTCTAATTAGAAAAGCGTAGAAGGCCATGAAAGACCGACTCCGACGTTGGAACCAACGAATCGAAAACTCGTTTTCGAATGAGATGGTGAAACGGAGGTGCGGTCTGGCCTTCGGAGCTAGACATTACCAGATAGCGAATTGACTTTAACGCACACCCAAAATAAAACCAAACACTAAGGAGGCGAAACGATATGGCACCACGTCGCGGAGGCAAAAGACGCAAAAAGGTTTGCTATTTCACGTCTAACAATATTACGCATATCGACTATAAAGATGTTGATTTGCTTAAAAAGTTCGTATCAGAACGCGGAAAAATTCTTCCACGTCGAGTTACTGGAACAAGCGCGAAATACCAACGCAAACTGACTTCAGCAATCAAATTATCACGTATCATGGCATTACTTCCATTCTCTACTGAAGAGAGATAAGAAATGCTTTTGAACGCTTAAAAGACCGGGAAACCGGTCTTTTTTTATATTATAAGAAAGTATGAATTTTTGACAATATTTCTTATTCTTTCAAGATACGTTATGTCTAGCTCCGGTCGCCAGCTCGCATCTAAGCTTGGGCACAGGTGGGTCGACATAAAGGCGTTGCGAAAAGAAGCTTTTTGCGACGAGTAACCGCAGGAGCAAGGTTTTCCTCTGCGACGAGTAACCGCAGGAGCACAACGACATGGCGCTTTGAGCTTTTCTTATGTGCCAAAATCATTTCATTTGGAACTTTTGTTGCAACTGGACCGACATGATACAATAGGAAGATATAGTTGTCCATTCTCTTGAAAAATTAGATAAGTAGTAAAACAGCTTTGATAATGACTATGTGATTGGGACATCTGATAGTGAATACATGTTTTTTAAGTTAGGAAGGATCTTGAATGCCGAATGAACAAGCGAAACAGCTGACATTAGGTGCAATGATAATTGCGCTGTTTTCTATTTTGTTGGCTGTTTCTTTTTATGTGCCTGTGCTGAATTTGATTACAATACTCTTCCTCGCTCTGCCAATAGCTTGGTATAGTGCGAAATTTAGTCGGGCTGCTTCTATTTATGTTGTTGTACTAAGTATGGGTATTTCCTATTTCGTTGGAGGGTTAATGGCCATACCTTTTGCTCTGATTCATGTCTTGCTCGGTTTTATTATCGGAGATACGATTCGTTTGAAGAAAAGTAAGCTGTTCATGTTAATGGCTTCGGCGATTGTCTTGATAGTAAGCATCGTCATTGAATATGTAATCCTTGTACTGCTCTTCAAATTCAATCCTGTGAAAGAAATGTTAGTATACACGAAAGATCAATATGATCAATTGGGTACGTTCCTGGAACAATATAATACTTTACCTAAAAATTACGATCAGACCATTTCGGATGTTTTATTCATGTTCGAAACTGTCATGCCAACTCTCCTGATACTTGGAATTTTCTGCTTTGTATTTGTATTCATCAATATCCAGTTGCCAGTTTTGCGAAAATTAGGCTTGGACGTACCAAAGTTTCCGGCAATTAGACACATGCGGTTACCGAAATCCATATTATGGTACTACATGATTGTCATGGTCGTAACTTTATTTGTTGAATTAACTCAGGGAACATTTGCTTTTATGGTATTAGCCAACGTAACTATGATGCTCCGTGTAATGCTTACTTTACAGGGAATATCTTTCATCCATTTTTACATCCATGAAAAAGGATGGCCGAAATGGGTTGCAATTGTTGCAACATTTTTAGCGTTCCCTTTACAATCGTTAACGGTGTTATTAGGCATATTCGATTTAGGTTTCAACATTCGTTCATTTGTCAAAGACAAGAACAAAAAGTAAGGAGCTGAACAAATGTCAGCATTCTTTAGAAAAAGACCCATTCGTGTCCCTTTATTTTTTCTATCAGTGCTCGGCCTAATAAGCGCTTTTTTGCTCCTATACTGGCAAATGTGGATAGGAAGCATTGTTGCTGCTCTTTTCCTCATTGTCTTGGTTATTGGCTGGCAAATGGAGAAACGTTTATACGAAGAGACCGAAAAACATATTGAAACACTTTCATATCGCATGAAACGGGTTGGCGAAGAAGCATTACTTGAAATGCCCATAGGAATAATATTGGTCAATGAAAATTGGACCATTGAATGGGCGAACCCGTACATGTCGAGAGAGCTTGAATTTGATTCACTCATTGGTGAAGATTTATTTACGTTGTCAGATGAATTCCATTCATTTGTAAAGCAAGAAGATAATAAAGAGCAGACCGTCAGCTTGTCCGGTAAGAAATTTAAAGTATTTTACAAACAAGAAGAAAAACTTCTTTATTTCTTTGATATCACCGAGCAAACAGAAATTGAGACGCTTTACTATTCAGATCGCAGCGTAATTGGTGTGCTGTTCATTGATAATTACGATGAGCTGGCACAAGGAATGGATGACCAGACGCGCGGTCAGTTAAATAGTTTGGTAACGTCGCTCGTCAATAATTGGGGAGCGGGACACGGCATTTATGTCAAAAGAATTTCATCTGACCGATTCCTAGCTGTATTGAATGAATCCATATTACTGGAACTTGAAAAAACGAAGTTTTCTATTTTGGATGATATTAGAGAAGCAACCTCCAAATTGAATTTGGCATTAACACTGAGTATCGGTGTGGGTGCCGGGTCATCCTCATTGGTAGAACTTGGCCAACTTGCGCAGTCGGGTCTGGATTTGGTATTGGGACGTGGCGGAGATCAAGTAGCCATTAAACAACCAAGTGGAAAAGTGAAATTTTACGGCGGAAAAACCAACCCGGTTGAAAAAAGAACGAGAGTTAGGGCACGCGTCATTTCACATGCGCTGCGTGATTTAATTCAGGATAGTGACCAAGTGTTTGTCATGGGGCATCAATTGCCCGATATGGATGCAATCGGTGCAGCTGTCGGCGTACGGAAAATGGCAGAGATGAATCAGATCAATGGCTATGTCGTCATCAATTTTGATGAACTCGACCAAAGTGTGACCAGGTTGATGGAAGAAGTGAAAAACAAGCCACAATTATTTGAACGCTTTATTTCACCTGAAGAAGCTTTATCTAAATTAACCGATCGTACATTGCTTGTGGTCGTGGACACGCATAAACCAAGTATGGTCATTGATGAAAAACTGTTGAATCGAGCTGAAAAAGTAGTAGTGATTGATCATCATCGCCGTGGAGAAGAATTTATTTCGAATACAATGCTTGTTTACATGGAGCCATATGCATCATCAACAGCAGAGCTTGTAACGGAATTGCTCGAATATCAACCGAAACATGATAAAATAACGATGCTAGAAGCAACTGCAATGCTTGCCGGTATAATTGTCGATACGAAGAGCTTTACCCTTCGAACGGGTGCACGAACGTTTGAAGCAGCCTCGTATTTACGTACAAACGGAGCGGACACGGTGCTAGTTCAGCGCTTACTAAAAGAAGATATTGCAACATATATTGAACGTTCTAAAATTGTCCAGACAGTTGAGTTTTTCCGAGAAGGCATTGCGATAGCACATGGGGAAGAAACAAATTCCTATAGCCAGGTGCTTATAGCACAAACCGCAGATATTTTACTGACAATGAAGGATGTTTCTGCATCATTTGTGGTCGCAAGAAAAAATAATGGAGACGTTGGCATCAGCGCCCGTTCTATGGGTGAAATCAATGTCCAATTAATTATGGAGAAGCTCGGTGGCGGTGGTCATTTAACCAATGCTGCTTGTCAGATTCATGATAAAGAGATTGAAAGTGCCATTGAACAACTAAAATTAGCAATCATTGAAATTGTCGAAGGAGGCCAAATAACATGAAAGTAATTTTCTTGAAAGATGTTAAAGGCAAAGGGAAAAAAGGCGAAATCAAAAATGTAGCAGATGGCTATGCGCATAACTTTTTATTGAAAAACAATTTGGCGACTGAAGCTAATCAAGCGACAATCAGCGCATTAGATGGTCAAAAACGTAAAGAAGATAAACATGCAGAACAAGTGCATGAAGAAGCGAAAAAGTTAAAAGAGAAGTTAGAGCAAATTACGGTAGAACTAAAAGCAAAATCAGGTGAAGGTGGCCGTTTGTTTGGTTCGATAACAACGAAACAAGTCGCGGAACAACTTCAGAAAACAACAGGTATTAAAATCGACAAACGTAAAATGGAATTGGACGATGCCATTCGTGGACTTGGATATACAAACATTCCAGTTAAATTACATCAAGAAGTAACAGCAACATTGAAAGTACACGTAACAGAAGAAGCGTAAGGAGTGACGTTAATGAGCGAGCCCATGATGGACCGGATACCCCCTCACAACCAAGAAGCCGAGCAGTCCGTGATAGGGGCCATCTTTTTAGAGCCTCAAGCGCTCATTACGGCAGCAGAAATTCTACAATACGAAGACTTTTATCGCGTGGCACATCAGAAGATTTTCCAAACGATGAATCGCCTCAGTGATCAAGGAAAACCAATTGACGTTGTAACAGTGACGGAAGAGTTGGCATCGAAAAAAGAACTTGAAGATGTCGGTGGACTTTCGTATTTATCGGAAATTGCAAATTCAGTACCAACTGCCGCAAATATCGCACATTATGCACGGATTGTTGAAGAAAAGGCGTTACTGCGACGATTAATTCGCGTAGCGACCAATATCGTCGAAGATGGCTTTACGCGTGAAGACGAAGTCGAAGCCTTGTTATCTGAAGCCGAAAAGAAAATGATGGAAGTTTCCAATCGAAAAAATGCGGGTGATTTCAGGCACATTAAAGATGTACTTGTTCAAACGTATGACAACATTGAACTTCTCCATTCACGTAAGGGCGATATAACAGGGGTTCCCACAGGATTCCGTGATTTAGACCGTATAACAGCCGGTTTCCAACGGAACGATTTAATTATTGTAGCCGCACGTCCGTCTGTTGGTAAAACAGCGTTTGCGTTAAACGTAGCGCAAAACGTAGCAACGAAGACAGAAGAGAACGTAGCCATCTTCAGTTTGGAGATGGGTGCTGAGCAGCTTGTCATGCGTATGCTGTGTGCAGAAGGAAATATTGATGCCCAAGTTTTACGTACAGGTGCATTAACTGCTGAAGATTGGCGCAAACTAACAATGGCGATGGGGAGTTTATCCAACGCAGGTATTTTTATTGACGATACACCGGGTATTCGGATTAATGAAATCCGCTCGAAGTGCCGTCGTTTGAAACAAGAGTATGGACTTGGCATGATTTTGATTGATTACTTGCAACTGATTGTAGGAAGCGGGAATGGGAAAGAAAACCGTCAGCAAGAAGTATCGGAAATTTCCCGTTCATTAAAATCCCTTGCTCGTGAGCTCCAAGTTCCAGTTATCGCCTTGTCACAGCTTTCCCGTGGTGTGGAACAACGTCAGGACAAGCGTCCGATGATGTCCGATTTACGTGAATCCGGAAGTATTGAGCAAGATGCCGATATTGTTTCGTTCCTATATCGTGAGGATTACTACGATAAAGAAACCGAGAATCAAAACATGATTGAAATCATCATCGCAAAACAACGTAATGGTCCGACAGGGACGGTAACCCTGGCTTTTGTTAAAGAGTTCAACAAATTCGTTAACATTGACTGGAGCCAGCACCAGCAACCTACCCCGGATTACTAGAAAAGCCTAGCAGCAAATATCTTTAAATTGTGATTGATGCAAAAACACGAACGATAAATGTCTGAAAACATTTTTCCGTTCGTGTTTTTTCTTGTTTTTGGTTGACTTCAGCCGTTTCAGTTGATACAATAACACTGTTTGATTCAGGACGCGTGACAGCGTCTGACGGAGGTGCTGATTATGACATCAGTTGTAGTAGTAGGAACACAATGGGGAGACGAAGGTAAAGGGAAAATTACCGACTTCCTATCCGAGAATTCAGAAGTAATTGCACGTTATCAAGGTGGGAATAATGCTGGACACACCATTATTTTCGGTGGAGAAACGTATAAGCTTCACTTGATTCCATCAGGTATTTTTTATAAAGACAAAATCTCAGTAATCGGTAACGGTATGGTTGTCGACCCTAAAGCATTAGTGAAAGAGTTAAAAGGATTACATGAACGTGGGGTAACGACAGAAAACTTACGTATTTCTAACCGCGCACACGTCATTTTACCTTACCACTTGAAGCAAGACGAAGTGGAAGAAGCTCGTCGTGGTGAAAATAAGATTGGAACTACAGGTAAAGGAATCGGACCGGCTTACATGGATAAAGCAGCACGTGTAGGTATTCGTATGGCCGACTTACTTGATAAAGTAGTATTTGAAGAAAAACTTGAACGTAATCTAGAAGAGAAAAATCGTTTGTTCGATAAGTTCTATGAGACAGAAGGTTTTACAAAAGAAGAAATTCTTGAAGAGTATTACGGCTACGGGCAAGAAATTGCGAAGTACGTAACAGATACATCTAAAGTATTGAACGATGCATTGGATGAAGGCCGCCGCGTACTGTTTGAAGGTGCACAAGGCGTTATGCTTGATATCGACCAAGGTACTTATCCTTTTGTAACATCATCTAACCCAGTAGCGGGTGGCGTTACAATCGGTGCCGGAGTCGGACCAACGAAAATTCACCATGTGGTTGGTGTATGTAAAGCATATACTTCTCGTGTTGGAGACGGTCCGTTCCCAACGGAATTGTTTGACGAAGTCGGCAATCAAATTCGTGAAGTCGGTAAAGAGTATGGGACAACAACTGGTCGTCCACGTCGCATCGGTTGGTTCGACAGTGTAGTTGTACGTCATGCACGTCGTGTGAGTGGTTTAACAGATCTAACGGTCAATTCGATTGATGTGTTAACTGGTTTGGAAACAGTGAAGATTTGTACAGCTTACAGTTACAACGGGGAACTGATTACGGAATACCCAGCAAACTTACGTATGCTGGCTGACTGTAAACCTGTCTATGAAGAATTGCCAGGTTGGAGCGAAGATGTGACATCTTGTAAATCACTCGATGAGCTTCCGGAAAATGCACGACACTACCTGGAACGCATTTCACAATTAACTGGTGTTCCAATTTCGATTTTCTCAGTAGGACCAGATCGAAATCAAACAAATATCATTGCGAGCGTTTGGCGCTAAATTTTATTGAACGGGAAAAGGAATCTTTTCCCGTTCTTTTTCGTATGTAAAAGTAATGTGAATTTTCATACGATTTGGGGTTGAAAATAAATGAAGAGATTTTGGTTTTGGGGAGCACTGCTGGCAATCATTGTGGCTTGGACGATTAATATAACCACTTACGAGGCGAAATTTTTGGATGAACCCATTGTTCTGGAACATTATATCGAACGACCAATGGACCAGACACACCTATTCAACATTTACTATTTGACCAATAAAAACAATCCGGCAATTCTCCAAACGATTGAAGTGGATGGATTCTCGCTCCCGAACGTCTCACCGAGCAATGACATGTGGTTACATGGAAACCAGAATTCGATATACAACTCAGCAAATATCGTCCAGGAATTCAATCAACATCTTCTACTGAAAGCTGAATTTGACCCATCCATGCTGTCTCTTGAAGGCGAAGAAGATAAGTCCTATATAGGGACCAATGTATTCCTACAATTCAGTGACGGAACGGCTGGACATTTTGACATCGGAGAAATTCGAATCACGCCGTCAACGCTCAGACAAGATCCTAAATTGAAGGGCATATCGACTGGAAGTACTTCAGACGGTCTTCATTCCAGCATATATTCTGCAGAAGAACAGTTAAAAATGAAAGAATTCGTTGTGCCTGAAAATATTGCGAAGGATGTTCAAGTGAAAGTACATTATGAAGGAGAAGAAGCCCGAATTCCCGATCCTATCTATCAAGCAGAAGTTATGCCTAATTGGAGCGATGTAAAACAACCTCTTGCCAAAGACGTCAATTGGCCCATCGTATTGGAACCACAAGGTAGTGTCGGCTTATACATACAAATAGAGTCGACTAATAATAAGGCAATCGATGCATGGATTCCATGGGAAGGGGAAACGGCTGCTGGACAGTTTTTTACGGCTTCATTTCCCTTGCATCATATTCCACAGCTTTCAGATGAAGATCTACGGAGCATGTTGGAGAAAGTGGTGAAAGATGGCAAATAGAAGAGCATTCAAGTATATGATTGCCGGGTTCTTATTGGTTTTGCTGGACGTTCATATTTTTTTCGATTTTCTTCCTGACCCACTGGGATATATGATGATCGCATCAGGCATTCATCAACTTGCCGCAGGAAAGCCGAATGCTAAAAAAGCTGTAATAACTGCTTTTGTCCTAATGGCTCTATCCATTCCTACACTGTTTTTATCAGGAGAAGTACTCACTCAAATGCAAGTTAACAGTACATCTTGGCTGGTATATGGCTTTAGTGTCACGCTGATTGACTTAATTTTGATGTATTATGTATTCAGAATGCTGATACATGAAGTGGATTATCCGATTGAAGCGGCTGAAAAACAGAATGGCATTAAAAAAATTATGATTGTCTATATGACCATAACACTCACTTCAACTTTTATTCAGTCGTTTTTAATTAATATGAAACAGGATGTTCAGTCTACAGTTGCGGTAGCTATTATTGTGTTGACGCTCAGTGTTCATGTCGCGTTTATTATCACTCTCCGTAATCTACAGAAAACCTTCCCACCCGACCAGGGACGGGTATATCCAATGGAATGACCCAATTAAAAAATGCGCTGTCCCAATATTGGGCAGCGCATTTTTATATAGAGTGCATATTAGTGAATATTACGTTTCTTGAATCGTCCACCGCGTACTTCAGCAATATTGCCAATGGCGACGAACGCTTGTTGATCAATATCTTCCACGATTGTTTTTAATTTTGCTTCTTCCAGACGTGTAATAACGGTGAAAATAACTTTTTTATCATCACCTGTGTATGCGCCTTCTCCATGTAAATAAGTGACTCCACGACCGAGACGATCCATAATCGCTTCGCCGACTTCATCTACAAGATCACTAATAATATAAACCGACTTGGATTCATCAAAGCCTTGAATGACAATATCGATCATTTTATAAGCGATGAAATAAGCGAGTACGGAATACATAGCTTGCTCCCAAGTAAAGACAAAACCAGCGACAGTAAAGATTATCAAATTGAAGAACATAATGATTTCCCCGACGGAAAAAACGCTTTTCGTACTGAACAAAATAGCTAAAATTTCAGTTCCATCCAATGAGCCACCGTAGCGAATGACAAGACCGACACCAATGCCAAGTACAATGCCGCCAAAGACGGTAGCAAGTAACAAGTCATCAGTAAAACGTGCAACTGGATGTAAAAAGTATGTACAAATAGAAAGAACCGTAATTCCTAATACAGTAGAAAGGGCAAATGTTTTCCCAATTTGTTTATACCCGAAAAAAAAGAAGGGGATGTTTAATAGGAAAATAAATAATCCAATTTGAAGTCCAGTCAGGTGAGACAAGATAATGGATATACCGACAATTCCACCATCCAATAAATGATTTGGTACCAAAAACAACTCAATTCCCATTGCCATAAATACGGCACCAATAATAATCATGAAGATGCGCTTCGCTATTACGGTTTTGGAAGCCCGACGATGTACGTATGCGGTTTTTATTTTGGCATTTCTC
The DNA here is from genome assembly GCF_038632915.1 of Paenisporosarcina sp. FSL H8-0542. NCBI lineage: Bacteria > Bacillati > Bacillota > Bacilli > Caryophanales > Caryophanaceae > Paenisporosarcina > Paenisporosarcina sp. FSL H8-0542. The sequence goes on along the minus strand of NZ_CP152050.1, from coordinate 3,603,952 downwards.
TCTTGTTGTTCGTCTGTCAAATGGGATACCTCATTTCGCCTTGAATACTCTTATTTTACCCTATATTAAGGATATTCGATAGAAGAACGCTATTATTATTACAAAAATGACAAAAAAGTACATGAAATATGAATGAGAAGGGTCGAAAGATAGAAAAAATATGTTGAATCTTCAATTGATTTAAGAGAAAAGCCCGTGTAAACTTACAAAATAAAACAATTAAATGCAATTGATGGTAAGAATGAGTCATTTTCTTTACAAAATGACATTTCTTTACCAGTGTTAAAAAGGATATGTTAAATTAAAGGGGCGTGAAATTTTTCACAATAAAAAGAACCATTCGTTTTACGGATGAAATTTTGAGAGGGGCTTTATCATGCATTTGAAAAGGAATACTGGTGATGGGGATAAGATTTCATCCGACCGCAAGCCAAACCGCACATCAAATATAATGAAAAAAGCAGCCATAACAGCAGTGCTTGCTTCAAGCTTTACATTTAATATCAGTTTTGCAAAAGACAAAGAGGACAGTCAATTACAGGAAATTTTTCATATATATGCAAATGACGAATATGTAGGTACGGTTTCAGATGAAAAAGCAGTAAAAGAGCTTGTTAATGAAAAAATTACTGAGTCAAGCTCCCAATACAAAGATCTAAATCTAAGTGGCTCCAATTTATCCATCATCTCAGAACAAGTTTTTAATGCAGAAACAAATGATAAGGAAACATTAGACAAGCTGGACAATCTGGTAACTGTCACAGCGGATGCATTTGCCTTGTCGGTCAATGACGAGATTGCCGTCTACGTCAAAGACTTGGAAGCATATCATGAAGTAATCCGCAAACTGAAACTTCAGACCGTTTCTGAAAAAGAACTCACCGAATTGGAAAATCGAAAAGATTCTAACAATTCTTTACCCCCATTAAAGAACAATGAAACACGAGTTTTGGATATTAATTTAAAAGAATCAATTTCAGGTGTTACGAAACAAGCAAAACCAGAAAAGGTTTTAACTGTTGATCAAGCAGTAGATTACCTTCAAAAAGGTGCTTTGGAAGAGAAAACATATACCGTACAATCTGGAGATGTATTCAGCAAAATAGCAGCAAACCATGATTTGACTACAGCGGATTTAACAAAGCTGAACAAAAGTGTCAACGAAAATAGCGTTCTTCAAATTGGAGAGAAATTGAAGGTAACAGCTTTAAAACCTTTAGTGAACATTGAAGTTGTTCGCGAGAAAAGAGTGACAGAAGCAATTCAATTTGAAAACCAAGTACGCGAATCGAAAGATATGCTTAAAGGGGATTCCAAAGTCATTCAAGAAGGCAGCAATGGTGCCAAAGAAATGACATACGTTATCCGTGAGAATAACGGGACACGCGTGGGCAAATCAATTAAAGATGAAGCAGTAGTAAAAGAAGTGAAAAACAATATTATTTTAAAAGGTATTAAAGTCGTTCCATCTCGTGGGTCAGGTATGTTCGCATGGCCGGCAGAAGGTGGCTACATATCTAGTGGGATGGGACAACGGTGGGGACGAATGCACCGTGGAATCGATATTGCACGTCCTGACGGCTTTGCAATTAAAGCAGCTGATAACGGCGTTGTGAAATTTGCTGGAGCAGATGGTACATTCGGTAACAAAGTAGTTATTGATCATCAAAATGGTTATGAAACAACATATGCTCACTTAGCATCAATTAATGTTAACGTAGGACAAACTGTTCCTGTCGGTTCAAAAATAGGTGTAATGGGGTCAACAGGTAGATCTACTGGAACACATTTACACTTTGAAGTAGAACATAATGGTGTAAACGTAAATCCTCTTAAGTTTTTAAACAAATAATATACGCGGAAGCGGTCAATTCGACAGAGTTGGCCGTTTTTTTATATTCATCGACAATGGAGTGTTAGTTTATCTAAGAATCTTGTCGAAATATTACCCGGGAAATATTCAACATTCTGATTCCTCTAGTCGATAGGTGCGTAACATAGTAAAGCGTGATAGAGTAAGTAGTATAAAGAGGTCAATTCATATTTAAATAGATAGATGGCAAGAGAGGATGACGAACAATGAGTAAAACAATTTTAGTAGTAGATGACGAGAAGCCGATTGCGGACATTCTACAATTCAATTTAAAGAAAGAAGGCTACAATGTCGTTTGTGCTTATGACGGTGATGAAGCTTTAGCAAAAGCAGAAGAAATCAAACCCGATTTGATGTTACTGGATATTATGTTACCAAACCGGGATGGAATGGAAGTCTGTCGTGAGATTCGTAAAAAACACGATTTTCCTATTATCATGCTGACAGCGAAAGACTCGGAAATTGATAAAGTTCTTGGTTTGGAATTAGGTGCAGATGATTATGTAACTAAACCGTTCAGTACTCGTGAATTGATTGCCCGTGTGAAAGCCAATATGCGTCGCCATCAAACCGTACAATCAGAAGATGCAGAAGATGCGTCAAATGATATTGCGGTTGGCTCATTAATTATTCAGCCAGATGCGTATTTAGTTTTGAAAAGAGAGGAATCAATTGAACTCACACACCGTGAGTTTGAATTGCTACATTACTTGGCAAAACATATCGGTCAAGTGATGACACGCGAACATTTACTGCAAACTGTATGGGGTTATGATTATTTTGGAGATGTTCGTACTGTAGACGTAACCATTCGTCGCCTTCGTGAAAAAATTGAGGATAACCCAAGTCACCCCGCATGGATTGTGACACGTCGCGGCGTAGGGTATTATTTGCGTAATCCTGAACAGGAGTAGACAGAATGCAAAAGGTTGGCTTTTTTAAATCAATTCACGTCAAAATTGTCCTTGTTTATATATTGCTTATTATATTGGCAATGGAAATCATAGGAATATATTTTGCGCGCGAATTAGAACAAACGCTTAAAGCAAGCTTCACCAAATCCATTGAAGAACGAGTGGATTTGGTGGAGTTTAGTGTGCGTGAAGAAATTATAAAGAAGCGGGGAGAAGAAGACCCTACTTTAGAGCAAAGTTTACGTTCTGTTCTATTCAGTATCCGTTCGGAAGATATTAATGAAATTAGTGTGATTGATCCCAATTTTCGTATTCTAGCAACATCCGAAACGACCAATCAATCCATTGTTGGTCAACGTTCAACAGATGCGATGGTCCGTCGATCCATATCTTCTGAAACACCAGACAATAAAATTTCATTAAAAAAAGGCGATCGTATTTGGGTTCTCACTTCACCTATAATAGATCAAGGTGAAGTACTCGGTACGATTTACTTGGAATCAAATATCGAAACAGTTTTTGAGCAGATGAATCAAATTAACCGAATTCTTGCTGGTGGCACAGCGATGTCACTTGCCATCACCATCATTTTGGGGATTTTGATTGCCCAGACCATCACACGGCCGATTTCAGATATGCGTAGACAAGCACAGGCTATGGCAAAAGGGAACTTCTCCCGTAAAGTGCGCGTTTACGGAAATGATGAAATTGGGCAATTGGCAATTGCCTTCAATCACTTGACCAACCGTCTGCAAGAAGCCCAGTCCACTACGGAAGGTGAACGACGCAAACTAGCGTCAGTCCTTTCTAACATGACGGATGGCGTAATTGCAACGGATCGAAAAGGGCGTATTATTTTAATCAATGATCCAGCTCTGAGACTGTTGAGAGTATCAAGAGAACTGGTATTGCATCGTCCCATTTCATCCGTTCTTGGAATAGAAGCGGAATATACATTTGAAGATTTAATTCATATGAAAGAGTCCATTAACTTGGATTTCAGTTCACCAGAACGTCCGTATATTCTGCGCGCAAATTTCTCGGTCATTCAGAAAGAAACAGGATTCGTAAATGGCCTGATTACAGTTCTTCATGACAATACCGAACAAGAGAAAATTGATATGGAGCGTCGTGAATTCGTAGCCAACGTATCACACGAACTAAGGACACCATTAACGACGATGCGCAGCTACTTAGAAGCCCTTGCGGATGGCGCGTGGCAAGACCAGGAATTAGCACCTTCATTCCTGAATGTTACGCAGACGGAAACTGAGCGTATGATTCGTTTGGTTAATGACCTGTTACAGTTATCGAAAATGGACAGCCGTTCTTACGATTTGAATAAAGAGTTTGTTGAGTTCATTAAATTCTTCAATCGAATCATCGATCGTTTTGAAATGTCGAAATCACAACAAGTTCATTTCCAACGATTATTGCCAGATTCACAATTCTTTGTGGAAATCGATGCTGATAAATTAACACAAGTCATTGATAATATCATTTCGAATGCTTTAAAATATTCGCCGGATGGCGGTAATATTCGTTTTGGCATTATTGTGCAAGAAGGATTCTTAAAAGTGATGGTATCGGATGATGGCATGGGAATTCCAAAAGAAAATGTAGAACGAATTTTTGACCGTTTTTATCGTGTGGACCGCGCGCGGGCAAGGTCAATGGGGGGCTCAGGACTTGGACTAGCTATTGCCCGGGAAATGATTGAAGCACACGGTGGAGCCATTTGGGCAGAGAGTGAAGAAGGACATGGGACGACGATATTCTTTACGTTGCCATTTGAGTTGGATGAGGCAGGTGAATGGGATTGAAGTATGTAGAGCAAATTAAATCGATTGTCCTCACCTTGCTTGTCGTTTTAAGTGTGACACTGACGTTTACAATATGGACCTATACACCGAACTATGAAACCATTAAACAAGCACCGGTACTCAATATATCAATTGCAGATCAAAAACGTGTAGATGATGTAATCAAACCATATAAAATAATAGCGAGTCGGGAAAACAAAATGACTGGTTCTATGTCTCCGTTTGACTTGGATCGTGTTATTAATGTCATGAAGGGCTGGGAAGTCAGTGAGTTGAAATTAGAGAACAATAATTTAAGTGAAATGGATTTAAATGAACTGATTCATGCGCCTGATCGCTTTACCCTATTCTTCCCGGATGATGTGCCGTTTCCGGTATATGATATCATTTTGCCATTTTCGATGACAAACATACCTGAAAATGAATTTGATCGCTTAATTGTCAATTGGAATAGTATTGATAATAATGAACTGAAAATCTACTTTGCCAGTTCAAAATCCAAAAAACTGTATTCAGCAATTGCAGGTAATGTTGATATGAATTTATTGAAGCAAGAAGTAGTATCACCGACGGCTAATTTTACACAGTTCACGGAAATTGAACGAAAAGGAAGGTCTTCACTTTTTGTTACAGCAAAAGATGTGGAAAGTATCCGTTACACATATTACCTGCAAGAAATAGATCCCAATCGCTTCAGGGACGCCCTGTTCAGTGACCCAAATCTAGTTCGTCAAAGTCCTGTAGGCGCAACAAATGAAGAATATTCGGATGGAACCTCATTAATGAATGTGAACTTGCTTGAACGCACATTAAGTTTTGTGAATCCTTCTGCTGAAACTTTTGTACCAGCCGAGCCATCTAAGTTGATTTTTGATAGCTTGGATTATGTAAATGAACACGGGGGCTGGACAGATGAATTTCGTTTTGCAAGTATCAACCCGGAAAAGCAGCAAATAGATTACCAATTGTATTTGTTGGGATATCCCGTATTCAGTGATGAAACATCTACAAAAATAACGGCGTTTTGGGGAGACCCCGGGATTTATCGCTATCGGAGACCTTACTATACGCTTGATCTGTCGTTGGCATTTGATACCGTGATTTCAACGTTGCCTTCAGGTGAGAAAGCTTCACGTGTCATGAAAACCGTGAAAGAACTTGATTTTAACAATATCGATGAAATTACCACGGGCTACTATTTAACACGCGATGACGAAAGACGATTATTGACATTGGAACCATCCTGGTTTTATTTATCAAACAATCAGTGGTCTCGCATTTCACCTGATGTTTTAGGAGGTGGGAAGTTTGGATTGGAATAAAACAAAAACCATCTTCATTATCGTGTTTTCTATTTTAAACGTATTTTTGTATTTACTATATATAAATCGTTACAATGAAGCACAGGAAGTCGAAGTGCTGGGTGAAACAACAATTGAAGAACGTTTGCAAGCGGATAACATTCGTTATGAGAGTGCGCCTGAAAATACACTGAAAGAATCATATGTTTCCGGCAACATTCGTGTCTACTCTCCTGAAGAGTTAAAAACATTGGATAATCAAACCTTTGAAATATTTGATCGTACTGAACTTGTAGCCACATTTAAAAAACCAGTGGTATTAGCAAGTTTAGAAGACCCGGCAACACTCAAGGACTTTGTTAATACGCATGTATTCGAAGGCTCGTCATACGACTTGTATGAGGTTGATGCAAAAGCTAAAAAAGCAGTGTTTTTCCAAACTATCAATAATCGCCAAATCTTCTTTAACCAAAATGCGCTTCTCACAATTTATTGGAATGAAGATAATGAAGTATATAGATATGAACAAACGGCCTTCGAAAAGTTGGAAGATGATTTTGAGCAAACCGAAAATCTATTGCCGGATGAAAAAGCAGTTGAAGTATTATATACACGGAATTTATTGAAACCAAATTCGACGATTACAAAAATCAGTTTAGGATATTCCACACTCGTTCAATTGACGGAAACACAAGTGTTTGCACCGACTTGGCGAGTTCGTGTAGAATTACAAGATGGCTCGAAGGAAGACTATTTTGTAAATGCCGTAGAAGGAAAGATTATCGAATTTAACAAAGAGTCCGAGAAAAAAGAAGTAGAGTAAGGAGTTTTCATCATGCGTTTTAGTGTTCTAGCAAGCGGCAGTAGCGGAAATGCCATTTACGTTGAAACCGAAGAACATTCATTTTTAGTGGATGCTGGTCTTAGTGGACGTAAAATGGAGGAGTTGTTCGCCTCTGTTGACCGCAATGTGAAAAACTTAAGCGGAATTTTGGTTACGCATGAACATAGTGATCACATAAAAGGGCTTGGAATTCTCGCCCGTAAATATAAAGTTCCCATATATGCCAATGCCAAGACCTGGATGGCAATGGAACATCTTGTCGGAAACATTCCGCTCGAGCAACGTTTTCATTTTGATATGGAGACTGTAAAAACATTCGGCTCACTGGACATTCAATCGTTCGCTGTATCCCATGATGCTGCGGATCCAATGTTTTACGTATTTCATGAAAATGGACGTAAACTGGTGTTAATCACGGATACTGGATATGTCAGTGACCGGATGAAGGGTCATATCAAAGGTGCGGATTCATTTGTGTTCGAGAGCAATCATGACGTAGGAATGCTGCAAATGGGTCGTTACCCGTGGTCGGTCAAACGCCGGATTTTAAGCGACGTAGGACATGTGTCAAACGAAGATGCCGCTGTCGCAATGAGCGAAGTTGTCGAAGAAAAACCAACACGTATCTATCTTTCTCATTTGAGTAAAGATAATAACATGAAGGACCTGGCACGAATGAGTGTTACTCAAACACTTGAATCATGCGGAATTATTACCGGTGAATATTTGAATCTTTTTGATACAGATGCCAATAAAGCCACTGAATTAGTGACTATCTAAACCCCACAAATTTGTGGGGTTTTTTGATGCTTTTTTTAACTAAGTAGTGTCTAGCACCAAGTGCCAACTCACGGCCTGTTCCACATTTCATGGCTTCGAGCTTGAGTGGCACTATACGCTTTTCTTTATTTTGAGCAAGTTTTAAATTCATTTTCATTTAATTTTAATGTTGACTTGGTAAAGTAAAGGTATCGAATAACAGAAAGGGAGATTATCTATGGGTTACTACGATCAAATACCATCAGATCCACAAAAAGAACAACAAACGAGGATTATTAGGAAAGGAAGTAAAGGTGGCTACTTTTTCAGTGGTCTTATCGGGGTTATGATTGGGGCATTAATCGTTTGGCTGATGCTTCCTTCGCTCGTTGGCATGATGCCTGGTGGAAACGAGTTAAGTGCCAAAGACTCATCAGCTGTGTCTTCAACTAATCAGCAAATATCTGCGGATATAACTACTGATGTCACATCTGCAGTCGACAAGGCAGCGAACGCAGTTGTAGGCGTGACTAACATTCAATCCACGTCAGATTTCTTGAGACCAACCAGTGAAGAACAAGAAGCGGGAACAGGTTCAGGTGTCATCTATAAAAAATCAGGAGATAAAGCATACGTTGTTACCAACAATCATGTTATTGAAGGTGCAACTCAAATAGAAGTGACATTGGCAGACGGAGCCAAAGTGGATGCCAAATTACTTGGGGCCGATATTTGGACAGACTTAGCTGTTTTAGAAATGGATGCTTCCAAAGTGACAACAGTTGCGGAATTTGGAAATTCAGATTCATTGAAACAAGGGGAAACGGTCATTGCAATCGGTAATCCACTTGGTCTGGATTTTTCAGGATCCGTAACGACAGGTGTTGTTTCCGGTAAAGACCGTGCAATTCCGGTTGATTTAAATGGAGATAACCAAATTGATTGGCAGGCTGAAGTATTGCAAACGGATGCAGCCATCAACCCAGGAAATAGTGGTGGGGCACTTGTCAATTTAGCTGGTCAATTGATAGGAATCAATTCCATGAAAATATCTCAGGCGACAGTCGAAGGGATTGGCCTTGCGATTCCAATTAACTCTGCCATTCCTGTCATTGAAGATCTTGAAAAATTCGGCGAAATGAAACGTCCTTCAATGGGTGTAACATTAGTCGATGTGACCAACGTTTCTGCTTACCACCAGAGAGATACACTTCGTTTACCGGAAGAAGTTTCAACAGGGGTGGTCGTTGACGAAGTAATAGAAGGATCAGCAGCGGAAAAAGCGGAATTGAAACAATATGATGTAATCGTTGAAATGGATGGAGAAAAAATCGAGAACATGATCGATTTACGTAAACACTTATACAATGAAAAAGAAATCGGTGACGATTTGAAATTGAAAGTGTATCGTAAAGGTCAACTGATAGAAGCGACCTTAGAATTGAAAGACAATTCAGCTCTATAAAAAGGTTTGTCAATGTTGTGGATGACCAAAAAGAATTGTGGATAACAATTTTATATTAACAAAACATTTACACAGCGAGTAGAAGGTGCGAACCCGTACCTTTCCTACTCGCTTTTTGTTTGTTAAAATAGATTGTGGATAAAGTTGTGTGAATTGTGTATAACTAATTGAATTGTTCGAAAATCGAAAGGATGAAGAAAAATGAAAATTAAATGCTGTCAAACCCATATAGAACATGCATTGGACATGTTTGTGGCTGAGCAAAATACCTTCCCGATTTTAACGGAACTCACAGATGAAGAAAAGATATCCACAAAATGCGATTACTGTGATGTCGCTGCAATATATTTAGTGGCGAACGAATGATTGCCTACTATATATAGTTTGTGGTTGTGGATATGTGTATAACTTCTGTGGATAGCGTGTTTGTAAATAAAGTGTAAAGGTGGATAACCTGTGAATATCGCAATAATTTCCGTTGGGAAGTTAAAAGAAAAGTACTTAAAAATGGGTATTGAAGAATACACAAAACGATTGGGAAGTTACGCAAAAATAGATTTGATTGAAGTGGCAGACGAAAAAGCACCGGAAAATTTAAGTGATGCTGACATGGAAATCGTCAAGAAAAAAGAAGGCGAACGCATTTTGGCAAAAATCGGAACGGACACTTATGTCATCGCATTGGCAATCGAGGGCAAAATGAAATCATCTGAACAACTAGCGGATGATTTACAGTCACTCATGACATATGGTCGCAGCAAAATCGCGTTCGTCATCGGAGGATCACTCGGTCTGCATGAAGACGTGATGAAGCGCTCTGATGAAAAGCTGTCATTCTCAAAAATGACCTTGCCACACCAATTGATGAAATTGGTGTTGGTGGAGCAAGTATATCGAGCTTTTCGGATTATTAAAGGGGAACCGTATCATAAGTAAATGAGGTTTTTTTAGAAAAATAAAAAGCCAAAAATGAAAAAGTTATGAGTATAACTTTTTCATTTTTGGTGTTTATAAGGAAGATCAACATCCGTTACATTAATATAGCCTTTCTAATTAAAAAAGAAAGGAAAAGTAAATGTAACGAAAGCCGCCCAAAGTCCGTAAACTGGCAAATACTTAGTGACCGCATCTTGGATGGGTGAAGGTCCGGTCTTGTTTTGTAGAAAACGCATATATGAGACCATAATCCAAATAAGATTTCCCCAGATAAGTATGTTTACACCTAAAACAGCAAGTCTGTTTGGTGTAATGCCATAAGAAGAAAGTCTGAACACGATGGCTGACAAAGCCACACTGTCAATGATAAGCGCAAGAACAATTAAGGAAAAATTTATATAATCTGAAATGTTCTTTTTCTCGTCTGAGTCGCTTTCGGTAATAGAAAATATGGTAACGGCCAATACACCAAGGAGTATTCCGTTGAAGGCTATCAGGAAATTGCGGTCCAAGAATGGATTTTTTCCGACCCATATAACCGTTATAAGATAGACCAACAATGTGATCAGAACAAGAGGACTAAAAATTTTAGCTATATATGGTGTAATATTCTTAGCAAGATTAAGATTCATTGATACCAGGTATGCAGCCACAATAGCGAGAGCGGCAGCACCAAATAAAACGATATTACTAAAATAGAATTCTTCTATATCCAAGCCAACAAAGCTAAATAACTGCATGGTTAATGCCGCTAGCACCATTCCGCTAACTGCCATGCTGGCGTAGAGAATACAATATTCCAAATTAAATTTAATATAGGCTAATCTTGTACTGCCTTTTGAATATTCATTTCCTGTAAATGCAAGCCCTACCAATACCCATAAGAATATGGGAAGGTGTAAATAAGCAAGGATAATACTGTCTTTATAATTTAATGGCAGCATATTAAGATAAAACCCGGAAATTAGGAACAACGCTGCAAGGGAATAAATAACACTTTTTTTCGGAGTATTATTGTAAACAAAATAGGCAGCAATAAAGGGAATAATACCAAAAGCCAGGTTAATTGGAGCAATTGCTTCTTGTTCGACAAAATGGAAAATGATTCTGGTGCTTATCCCGGCCAGAATGGCTAAAATGCCCATGAATAAGAAACCTTTTTGAAGCAAGGAAGATTTTTCTGAATGTGCCGTCTCCTTGAAATGCAATCTTTCATACCAAATGCCAAGAACCTGAGAATCAGGATTTTGTTCCCATGCGTCTGAGAATGACTTTTTAAAGGCTTTGGGGTCATTTCTAAACATTCTCTCCAGCTCATGGGGATTAGCAATATTTTCAATAATTAAATTGTTACTGTCCATGATTATACCTCCCTTAATAATTGTCATATTAAGTCCTACACTTTCCTCAATAATGTTTATTAATCAAACTCTCTTACCTTTGACTGTCTTCTCAGGTTTCATGAAAAGCACCTCTCATAAGTATTGTTTTTTAGATATTAACATTTTATTTATCGATAAACAATAAATTTTTATTTATTTTTATAATGTTTTTATTGTTAATAAGTTATTAAGGCAAAAATAAAAACATTCCTCTTTACAAAGAAATGCTCTATAGGGTGTATCTCATGAGCCTCAATTGAATTACTGTTAATCACTAAAAAAGCTAACTTTTTTATTTTCTTTTTGCCTCCGTATCGTATAACGGGAGAGCGTAAAATTATTAAACAATTAGATCGAAAGACAGTCGATGAAATTAGAAAGTTCTAATATTCGTTCCTGGCACTCCCTGATATTTGTCGAAGATTGATAGGTTTTTAGATAGGTAGTAAACGATAGAATGGAGTTGTTAGCTGTATATTGTTGGGGTGGCCGGGTTGTCAATCTTCTTTTCCTTTGTTAGGAAAGGAGGTGATAATCACGGAAACATTTCTTGAAATTTTCAGAGAAGTTCTGAAGGGAGTTCTGCGTGAAGTAAGCGCATATTTTTTTCGGAAGAATGTTCTAGAAGACAAGAAAACCACCCTGCGCCGTCGCAAGCAAAAGGGTGGTTCTCATAAATAATCCACAATGACAACCACCACCCTGACGGTAGAGGTTACATGGGGAGAAGTGCTTACAATACTTCTCTCTTTTTTATTATATGTCCATTATATACTATAAAATTCCTTTTAAATAATTGAGATTATTACGACTGAGACACGGGGACATTTCTTGTGTTTGATGAAGCAAGAATGCTTATGAAACAGGGGATGGTTCTCGTTAGGTTTCGAAGCTAGCGCAGCGATGCAACGCCTTTTCATGTCTCGAAGCTAGCACAGCGATGCAGAGACAGAAACAGGCAAACGCTTTCCGCGCGGGCCTCACTGGACACGTCGCTACGCTGCTCCCACAGGAGTCACTCGATCCAAAATTGACTGTGTTCCTTTCTTCATTTTAAATATTGTTATAATAAAGGGGTGTCAGAAGCTAAACTGTAGCTTTGGATGCTCTTTTTTTGTAGATAACGCGGATCTTACTTGCCAGGGAGTTGGAATTAGAGATGAATAATAAGGATATAGCGGAGATTCGCAAACAATTTAAGATGGATACTGATTTACTGAAAATCGCTGACATTTATAACGTTTACATCAAGCAGGAAAGCAGTGATATCTTTTATGAAGAGAGCCGCACATTTTCCTTGCTGGACCGGGAGCAGCAAGAGCTGTTCCTTGCCAACTTTAAAAAGGTTTTAGGTGGGAAACTAGATGTGAAGCTGTTTGATGTGAAGTTCCAGCGTCAAGGAGAGGGGCAAACGGACCATACGCAGCGACTTTTATTTGAGGGGCTTCATGCAGATGATGTCGGGGAATGGAAAGCGGGTATGCAACGTATCGCCTTGAAGATGGTTCAGGATAGCCAATATGAAAAGGACATAGTCATCACATTCATTCGTGGAAATTATTATAAAACGACGAAACGTCATCCCGATGAAACGGAAATAGACGATCGAGATGAAGTGTATACCACTCCTTTTATCCTCAGTAGCATGAATCAAACCGAACTGCCGAAACGTTCACTGGTGTTTGATTTTGTCGAGAAAGAGTTTAAGTCCAGTCTGCTGGCTGATCCCGTCATTAAACTTGCCACTCCAATTGGTGGATTTCTGTTCCCTAGCTTCACGGACAACGCCGCAGACATCAATCACGTCCTTTATGCTGCGAGCAAAGCGAATAAACCAGATTTCCAGTTTATCGAGAATGTGTTGAACGGCAATGAAATCATGACTGCCGAGGAAGATAAAGCGGTGTTTGAAGAAATTGTCAAAGCAGTAATTGGTGATGAAGTAAATTCGAAAACCCTCGCCGGTGTATATGATGAAATCAATAATATGTTATTGGTGGAAAAAGAGGGTGAGGACGAAGTAGGGAGTACTCCTACTTTGGATTCTATAGAGGTTGCACGTGTGTTGAAGGCGAGCGGCGTAAAAGATGTGAGTACGGAAAAAGTGGAAATGGCCTTTCAGCAGGTGGTTGAAGACAAAAACTATGAAATGAAAGCAAGCCATGTCGTTCCAAGCTACGCGTCCAAGTCAATCAAAATCAGCACGAAAGTAGCGAATATTGCGATCAGCCCGCAAGACTTGAGATATGTCAAACAGATCAATTACAATGGCAAACGCTGTCTATTGATCGAGGTGGAAGAAGACACGATGATTGAAGGATTTAAGCTGCTTCCGGAAGAGCTGTTGGAGTAGGAGAGAGTTGGGTGGTCCTTCAGCCGGCTATCTAAAATGGAAAAGAGAATAAACCTCATTTAGCCCTGCTACGGTGAACCTTACCATAAGTAAATGAGGTTTAGGAAGTAATAAAGGAAACAGTTTAATTATTTTACTTGGACTGTTTTTTTCAATAAGAAAGGGCTTTTCTAGTTATTTTTCCAACTAAGATAGCCCTTTTATCTTTTACTCACTTAAACGAATTTCCACGGTTGTGCCGATGCCAACTTTACTCGACAATATAACATTTCCACCGTGTGCCTCAATAATATCTCTAGAAATAGCCATGCCGAGACCTGTGCCGCGAACGTTTTTGGTATTTGTACCTCGATAGTAGCGTTCAAAAATTTGTTTTAGGTCGTGTTTTGTTAAAGCCTTTAAAACTGTTATTCAAATTTCGAAAATTCAATCTCAGTCTTCGTCATCATCGATAAATAAAGTAAGGATTGAATCTAGTGGTTCGGTTCCATTAGCAACCGCATTTACTTTATCAGTATATTGCTCACTGATCATATGTTTTAGAGGTTGTTCCACCTTGTTGAAATACTTAAACGCCTCTATTGCCATTTTATCCCACTCTTCGTATAAAACTAGATAGTCATCTGCTGTCACTTTTGTTCTTGAAGTGCCTTCTTCAGGTATACATTCAAAATCTTCATCTTCACCCAATGCAGCATAATCACATGTTATTTGTTCGCCAGGTTGAATGTCTCTCGCAGCTAACTCAAAATCATATACTGTATCTACTATATTTGGATTGAAGCTATGGTTAATATACTTTGCGTGATCACAAGAGAGAACATATTCGCCGTCATTATCTAAATATGAGTATTTATATATATACTCTTTTCGAACATCATCAAGACTTTCAATATATGACTCATCAAGAACAATATCTAAATCATCTTTAATCCAGACAATGGTTCCTTTAGGAATTAATTTTGTTGCAAAAACTCCAATTCCTACTTTCTCATTTACATACCGAATTTCGGTATTCGGATGCATCATTTTTCTATTCCTCCTTTATCGAATTCATTTTATTCTCCAAAAAAATGAGAGGTTAAACTTCAGTAGGGAAGAAAATAATGGTCTCGCGTAATAAAGTTACACTTATCTTCTTAACATCGAAAACGTAACAAATTATTGGATATTCAATATGTATATGCTCATATATTTCGTTTTGAGTAGACACTTGTTCTAATAAATACTTTTTTATCAAAAGAAATAATAAGAATATATATTTAATGAGAATGTGGAGGGCTCCAAGAAGTAGTTACTATGTTAAAGAAATCGATATTGGTTTGGAAATTACCAATTAATGTGGTCGTAGGGAACAACACCAATTTCAAATAAAGAGTTTTATGGAACAAAAAACAAGGCTATTATTCATGCAATTCGATAATGTTTTCAGGATAAGGCTATCGTTTGGAAGGGACGGAGAGGTATACATCTTGTTCTTCAAAAGAAGCATTTTTAAAAATAGTAGCTTCTTGTACATGATCCTTATGACCGTGGGTTGCTAAGATGAGAGTAACATCTTCTGGTGATTTGCCTATTCTATTTAGAGCTTGTTCAAGGTATATGGAATGCTCCTTTTTACCTAAATCTATCAACTTCCTGTACAATAAAGTAACAGTTGTTATAAGAGTTCCAACTTGTGTCCAATATTGCTAGTACATATACATTTTCATTAATCGATTCAAATAAGTAATCCAAATTCCTACTCAATGTAAAAAGATATTCAGTATGGAATCTTTTTTATTAATAATATAGTATTCTTTATTTCTATTTGGATCCTTCCTTTGAAAGATCACTAAGACGTAAATAATAAACGCTAACCCAATTGATTGGAGACTGTGTGAATGTTAATGGAACAAACAAGATATTCTAGGCTTGCAAATATAACAAAAATAATAAATACAAAGTTAGAACTACGTGAAGTATTACAGCGTGTAACGAGTGCAATATCTGAAGAGATTGTTCAATGTAATTCCGTTGGTATTTATTTACCTCAAAAAGATGGAACATTTAGAGGATTTGCAGGAAAACCTGAACTCATGAATGGCATGGCGCTCGATACGCAACTAATTGATCCTGATATAGACTTACTAGCCAAAGAAGTGATTGAAACTAAAAAAACCATCCACATCCCGGATACCTCAAAAGATAATCGGCCGGATCCGAAATCAGTTGAAGCCTTCAAAATTAAATCCTTATTAGTTCTGCCTATCTCAATTGAGCAAGAGTTATTTGGTCTAGTTTTTTTATTTGATTATGGAACGCCAATGAACTTGACAGAGTCGGAAATTCAAAGTGTTGAAGCTTATGTGAATATGGCTGCAGTCGCAATTCAAAACGTGAATAATTTAACACAAAAGGAAAACCTTATTGCCGAAAAGCAGTTGTTGCTTAATGTTACACGTGATTTATCGATGTGTTCCTCGATACAGGAAAGTCTTGATAAATGCTTTTTCTACTTAGGAAAGATTTTAGATAGCAAAAATATTGCTGCCCACCTCCTAGAACCGTTAGAAAAAAAAACAATTAGATTAACGAAGTTAAGTAAAGACTGTGATTGGACGGAAGCAGAGTGGAGTGAAACCCTTAATAACATAAAAATGGTCCATAGCTATGAAGCCATGATCCAAGAGGCTATTATAACAAAAAATATAATTCACATCCCAAGTGAGGATACAAAGGGGCTGCTTATGATTCCATTGGTTTCAATGGGAGAAGTATTAGGGGTAATAACAGTTGTGGATTTGGTGAGAAAAACTCACAGTTACGATGAATCCCAAATTCAACTGGCACAATCTATAGTTGATGCCACAGCCCCTACGTTTTCAAACTTGTTAGATATGGACCAACTTGAAAACATGGTGGAAGAGCGAACAAGGGAACTAGCCGCTGCTAATGAAAAAGTTACAAGTGTTATTGAAAGTATTACGGATGGGTTCTTTGCTTTGAATAAAGAATGGGAATTTATTTACATAAATAAACATCAATATTTACCACAAAAGAAAGCGGCAAAAGATGTATTAGGCAAAAATATATGGGAGATCTTCCCGAAAAGTATAGATACCGTCATGTATAAAGAATTTCATCGTGCGATGTTAGAGAGAGTTCCTGTACATTTCGATATTCCCGCAACCTCTGAAGATTATTGTTACGAAGTAGTGGCTTACCCGTATGACGAGGGTATCTGTTGCCTATTTAAAAATGTAACGGAAAAAAAGAAATATGAAAATGAACTGAGAAGGTTTTCCAACTTAGAATTAATAGGGCAAATGGCAGCAGGTATCAGCCATGAGATTAGAAATCCAATGACAACGGTACGAGGATTCTTACAGTTATTAAAAAAAGAGGACGAATTTGAAAAACATAATGACCACTTTAATTTAATGATTGAAGAACTTGACCGTGCCAATGCCATTATTACTGAATTTCTTTCAATGGGAAATACAAGGACATCTGATTTACAGATGTTAGATTTAAATTCAATTATCTATGATATTTCACCTTTAATAAAGATTGATACATTTAATCAAAATAAACTTATTCAATTCGATACTAAAGACATCCCAGAATTGCTTTTAAATCGTAATGAGATACGGCAATTAGTAATAAACCTATACCGTAACGGCTTAGAAGCGATGAGCACAGGGAAAGTGCTATCCATCAGTACCTACATAGAAGATGAAAATTGTGTAGTTCTTGCAGTACGGGATCAAGGAGAAGGTATCAGGCAAGAAATATTAGAGAAACTGGGTACTCCATTCTATACAACCAAAGATAATGGCACTGGCTTGGGGTTAGGCATTTGTTACGCCATTGCTGCCCGTCATAATGCGAAAATTGAAATTCAAACTGGATTAGATGGCACTACTTTTTTTGTTAAATTCTATTCTAAAAACAATTTGAATAATCCTCAAATAGATTAGTCACGGAGAACCTTATCATAAGTAAATGAGGTTCTAATCTGTTTAACAAAATTTCAGGTACCTGTGCAAGGAGTATTGATAAATGTTTAAGTTTCCATGTTTGTTCATCAACTTTCTTCTTTTATAGATATTGAGGAGTGGCACGTAAGCCTTCCTTTGAAATCCTTACATAATAAATCCGTTTTCACATTTACTGATAACGTTAGCAAAGGATTAGTCTATTCAAAAGTATTACTTTAGCGAAAAATGTAGGTGTCGGTTTGGAGAAAGTTGGGAATTGCATGTGTTGAATAATGTATGATGAAGCCGATTGAATGGATCAATGAACCACGGGGGCTTTATGCAAGTATGGAGCCGGCGTGCAATTTCAAAAAGCTTTATAAACAGCCATGACGAAACAAACATATAAATATAATAAGAGGTAGTTCTTACAAGTGTATTTGTAATAAGGGACTGCCTTTTTTGTATAAGCATTGGTTAACGTATTTGCAAGGTATATAGATCGATTTTGCTGGAAAGGAGGATATTCTTATGAAGATAAAAGCGAAATCATGGAGATCATTCAGCAATTGGATCATCATATTGCAGATGATTTTGAGGCACAGGACCTAGACTTTAAACAATGGAATTTTAGTGCTGTGGAGGAAAACGTCAATAAAATGATTAAATACGCTGTTTGTATGGCAAATGGCGGCGGGGGCAGCGTTGTTTTCGGCGTGGCCGACAAAATTCAGGGAATAGAAAATGTTTTAATAGGGATTCCATTTGATATAGACATAGAAGAATTACAAAAAAGGATATTTGAAAATACGGATCCACACATAACCCCTTCGTTTGATGAAATATTTTATAAAGATCATTCAATCCGGCTATTGGTCATGAACGTTTTGCCGAAAACACCGCCTTATACAACAACGAAGGGTACAGCAACCATTAGGCAAGGAAAAGAGTGTCTGCCGTACAGAAGCAATTCGTAGGGATAGTCTGATTTTATGATTAGGTAAAGGGGGCCCTTCTATTTATTAAACATAATTTACAGCATCAATACCCTCACTTAGTGCCATTACGGAGTCCCGCCCACATTTTAACGAAAATATACGCTAAACAAATTTCGATATAAAATGAGTCTAATTTCCTGCTTTGTTAGAGATTCGACTCTAATTTTTTACTACTAAATCCATAATTATTTTTCCCCCCATTTTGATTGAATAGGAAATTTGTTGCTAAAAATACTGAAGCTACGTTAATTAAAAGGGCAACAATATTTAAAAAGTCAGTTGTCGGCCCAAACACAATAATCAATGATGTTATTGCGACAAACAATGGAATTGTCTTATTTATATTTGTGACTAGTTGTTGCTTGTGAAAATGTCTTAGTATGAAAAAAATACCTATTAAAATTGGTGCAGTTAGGAATAATCCTAAATATCCCCATGCATCTTCAATAAACCAAGGGAAAAAGCGCATACGTGAAGTAAAAATAAACAGATTTAGTACGATAGTTCCTACTAATATACTGTTTAATATAATGACTCTCTTGTTTTTATCCATTGTAATTTCTCCTTTAAAATTTAATTACTCCTTAGTTAATTCGTAAAAACGATTCATAACTTCTTCTTCTTCAAACGTGCTATACCACCTATAATCACTACCATCTAAAATACGATAATGTTGGCTGATCACATTTTGTTGTACTCGAAATTTTCCTTTTTTCGCAATCTCATTCCAAAACATTTTTCCTCCTAATGTTTTTACTTTTGGAGTATTGATACCATCGTGAGCTAGTGTTTCAATTACTTCAAAAGGTTCTTCTCCTAAAATGTGTTCTAGGATTTGACTATCCTTAAATAAGGCACAAACTACGACTGCATTCGTCCAACCAATTGATGTTCTTTCTTTTTCAACTTGAACCAGTGTCTTTTTGGAAATCCCTAGAACAGTAGCCATTTTTTCTTGAGAATATCCTTTTTCAAGACGAATTAGTCGAACATTCTTAGAAATCAAATCAATTACAGTTTCTTTATTCAAATAACATCATCTCCATGTAACAGTGTTAAATTCCACTAATAGTGTAATATTACACTGTTATTAGCCTTTTGTAAATGGTACATCCAATACAATGGTTGTAACGATAGACCCTTTAAGCCCAAGTTGTTCATCTGATAGTGGATGAGCAATAATGTTTCCAATGACTAAAGCAATAGCGAAATCAAGAGGTCTTAATTGAGAGATGACACGCTGACCTAATACTCTAGTAACAGTTAATAAGAAGAAAAAAGCAACAATAGCTCGAAGAATCCACTCAAAGGTAGTAAGAGTTACTTGGCCTTGAAAAAAATCCATATAATACACATCCTTTATCAAAATAGCTATCACATAGTTTAACTCTGATGTTATTTTAATAATCCATAATTAGTGATAAATTTAAATGAAGGAAGTAACTGATTAATAGAGCGTGGTTTACATTTGTATTTTCCAGAGATTTTTAAGTAGGTTTTATAAATCAAATAAAAAACGTGGTTAAACTATTTTGGACCATTAAGATGAACCCGTATCACAAAAGAGTTTGTCGATGTTCTAACGTGGAAAGACTGAGTTTACATAAATAGAGAGGATGTACATATGAAAATAAATCGATTAATTGCTAATAACATTAATCAATTAGATGCCTTACTGCCAGTAAATCAATCGTTAGGAATTGCAGGTTTGTCTGGGTCCGGAAAAACCACTTTTAGTCAAACCATTGGTGAAGAGTCCAAGAAGCGTCTCGTTTCATTATTGCCAAAGGCAGAATATCAGTATTTGTTTTCTAAAATTATGGAAACAAATTTCAGTGCCATCAAAATGGAAGACATGCCTTTAGTGCTTTTTCTCGGAAGAGCATCGATTTCTTCTAATCCGCGGTCTACCATTGGCACCCATACAGGCGTTTTTAAAGAAATTCGTGTTCGCCTTGCTGAAAAATTTAATCTTTCTCCAGAAGTTTTTTCATTTAATAATGAATTAGGCTGGTGTCGGGATTGTAAAGGACGTGGCACGACCAAAAATGTGGAATGTAAAAAGTGCAAGGGCAGTCGTTATAACCAAGAAGTTGAGCAATATACGATTGAATTATTTGGAAAACCACATAGTATTTCCGAACTCAACGACTTAAGCATAGAAACCATTCTCTCATTAGCTGAAGTTTTGCACGTTAGTGAAGCGAAGCAGCATATTCTCCAAAATATAATCAATATGAATATTGGTTATTTAACATTGAATCGGATAATGGGGACTTTATCAGGCGGGGAATTAACACGGCTTTACTTGGCCGAGTTCATGGCAGCCAGTGAAAATACCGTTATTATTATTGATGAAATCTCGGTTGGCCTTGATCACGAAACACTATTGAAAATTTTAGAACAGATAAAACAATTAGGGTATAAGAATCAAATCTGGCTCATCGATCATTCTGACACGGTACTCGATGCAACAGATGAGCAATTGTTCTTTGGACCAGGAAGTGGCAAGTATGGCGGCAAAATTGTAGAAGAATCCCCACGTCCAAAACCAATCATCTGGAAACGAAATCAGGCTATGCCAACAGAATACTATCAATTCCAGGATCTTTACTGCCGAAATATTCAAATAGATGAAATCCAAATTCCCAAAAATAGACTTGTCACTTTTACCGGTGAGTCTGGATGTGGTAAATCCACTCTCGTCAATGAGTGTATCACCAAAGATTTTATGAAGCGATATCCAAAAGATAAACTAGTCATGGTTGGGCAAGATCGGAATCAATCGATTACGAGCCGGTCAACCGTTGCGACGTTTCTTGATATTAAGAAGAAACTCACTAAATATAGTGACGAGATAGATGATATTTTTCTACGTTCGATTGAAGATATTATTGATGAACTACCTAAGGAAGACATCGCTCATAAACGCTTGAGCTTATTGATCAAACTTGGACTTGGTTATTTGACGTTAGAAAGAAAAACACAAACTTTATCAACGGGTGAATTTCAATGTGTTCATTTAGTTTCTGAGTTGTTTACGAACGCCAAAAATCCACATACGTTGTTTATTTTTGACGAGCCTTCAAAAGGGTTATCTCAAAATATTTTAAACCAATTTATTGATAGTGTTAGGGTCATTCTAGAGAATGAATCTGTCTCCATCATGATGATTGAACATAATGCATATATGCTGGAAAGCTCTGATTTTATTGTAGATTTTGGTAAAAGAAAGCTTGCACCTGTTCAACATCTTGATGTTGTCAGTCATGAAGAGTATTACCGTCAAAAAAATAGTGAAGAAGTTGCTCCATTGCACATTTCTTCAACACTCAAGCAGCGAAACGGTATTCACTACTTAGAAGAAAATCATTTGGTCTACTTTAAAAATGCAGAAAATATCTATAAGGGCGGCATTCTAAAAAGCCTTTCACCTATGGCAAGGTTAATTTATGGTGAATATGAATCCGACATCATCGCACCCGTTATCGCCATTGATCTTGAAAGGCACTTGTATAGTCAATATAGCTTCCTCTATGAAATGGGCGGGCTGATCAACCATATTGTTGCTGCCCATCCGACCAATAAAGATACAAGAAGCTTCGATTTCTATAATCAAGAAAATCATTGTCCATGTTGTTCCGGGCGTCGGGTCATTGAGAAATTCAATTTTGATGTGGTCATTCAGGAAAAAACTGTGCCATTCTGGGATGGCTTATTACATCCAGACGTGATGGAGGTATTGAAATATTATCAATATCCAAAGTTGCAATTCCTGTTTGATGAGATAAAGAATGAACTCGGACAAGATATCAGCAAGAGCTTCAATGAGATGACTGAAGCGGAAAAGCACACCTTTTTATATGGTTATTGGGAAAAGTCATTTTATGATAAAGCAGGCAAGGCTTCGAGAACATGGGAAGGCTTTAATTTAATTATTGGCCGTTATATGTTTATTTCGAAATCCATCATTAAAGATCATATGAAGGAATCAAAAGTGATGATTGCTTGTCCTGTCTGTGAAGGAACCGTGCTGAACCATCATAAAAAACTATTGTTTGGTAACATCGATATTCGTGAACTCATTCAACAACCGATCGATCAAGTCATAAAAACAGTAGGGAAATTGCCGGAACTAGAAAATCTAAAAGCGGTTGTTGGCGGCGATATGGTGCTTACTGAAGATGTTTCCCTCCTTTCTAGGGGAACGCAAGTAGCACTGAAAATGCTGGAACTGGAGCAGGCAAGCTTTATTGACTACGAGATCGTTTTACAGAATGCTTTCCCATTCTGGGACAGTATTGGAAGCAAAATCGAAGCAATAAGCTGTAAAAACCAGATCACAATCTGTGATTTCGCCAACATTACCGAAACGAGAGAAACCATTATCGATAAGTATTTCACCAATGGAAAATATAAAAAGCTAACTTATGTGTACGAAGCGTTTGGATACAAAAAAATTGTTACCCAAATCAATAAAGTTAAAGCAAGTCATAAATGTCCATTCTGTGCAGGGAAGAAAGTCATTTCCGAAGATGGTCTTCATGACGGCGTGTATAAATTGTCGGTGCCCTGTGTGAGTTGTCATGCTAGTGGTATCAATAATGAAGGTCGGAAGGAAATCATCGAAGGCTTCGACGTACAAACCTGGCTGACCGGTAAAGTAAGGGATGTAGTGGCTGAAAGATTACTTACAGATGGTGTGGAAGATATACCTATTTTCAATCGTATTCGTGAGCTGGATAAACAAGACATGATTTCCGTTTATCAAAGTCTTGAGCAAAATAATTAACTTATCTTGATGGTTTTGTGCAAACTAGCAACAGATGGTGTGAATTAATACTTCATTGAATGAGCAAGGTAATCTTTCAAAGAGGTAATTTAAACTTGAAGTTAAATCAAAAAAGAAGGAGAATGCTTGTTATACGAAGCGTTCTCCCTTTTTTGTGTCATATAGAATGAATCGATTTAAGTCAAACTGTAAATCACTATAATTAACTATATAAAATAGAATTTTTTCAGTGCAGCACACACTGGGATGTTCCATAGCCTTATGGAAGGACTTCTCACTGTTAACCTGCTTTTATTTAGCTTATAATTATTAGGTAATAGTAAATATATATTAATGTTTAAATAATTGTATTACACTATAATATGGATATATTTTAAACAGAAAAGGTGTGTGACTAGGTCTCGCCTTGGCTTATTATGCTTTCTAAGCAAGAGCGCCTAGATCCTTTCTGCAATTTTAGGGACTAAGGATGGTAAAAATGAACATGAGAGAAACTAATACAGACGTTATCTTAATTGGTGCCGGAGTCATGAGTGCCACTTTAGGGACACTTTTGAAAGAATTAGCGCCGGAATTGAAAATTACAGTGATTGAGAAGCTCGACAATGCAGGAGAGGAAAGCTCAAACGAATGGAATAATGCAGGAACAGGTCATGCGGCCCTGTGTGAGCTTAACTATACAACTGAAAAACCAGACGGATCTATTGATATTAGCAAAGCGATTAAAATAAATGAACAGTTTCGGCTGTCCACGCAGTTTTGGTCACATCTTGTAAAAAACGGGTTGATAAATAATCCAGAAGACTTTATCATGCCATTGCCTCATATGAGTATGGTACAAGGGGAACAAAATGTGGCGTTCTTAAAGAAACGTTTTGAAGCGCTATCAAAAAATCCGCTGTTCCAAGGAATGGAATTTTCTGATGACCCAGCAAAACTGATGGAATGGATTCCGCTCATTATGCAAGATCGTCCTTCGGATGAAGTCATAGCGGCAACAAAAATCGACTCTGGAACGGATGTTAACTTTGGTGCTTTAACGCGCATGTTGTTTGACCACTTACAGAATAAGAACGTCCGTATCAAATATAACCACAATGTAGATAATTTGTACCAGAATGGCGATGGTTCATGGGAATTAAAAGTGAGTAATGTCTACAGCGGTATCGTGGAACACCATACTGCAAAATTCGTCTTTATCGGAGGCGGAGGCGGAAGCGTGCATTTACTGCAAAAATCCGGCATTCCTGAAGGTAGACAAATTGGAGGATTCCCAGTAAGCGGAATCTTCATGGTGTGTAATAATCCAGAAGTTATTGCTCAAAATCATGCAAAAGTATACGGAAAAGCTAAAGTTGGTGCTCCACCAATGTCTGTTCCGCATCTTGATACACGATTTATTGACAATAAAAAATCGTTGTTATTTGGACCATTTGCCGGCTTCTCACCTAAGTTCTTAAAAACCGGTTCAAATTTGGATCTAGTGACCTCTGTAAAACCGAATAATATCTTAACCATGTTGGCGGCAGGCGCAAAAGAGATGTCATTGACAAAATACCTGATTCAGCAAGTTATGTTATCGAAAGAACAGCGTATGGATGAGTTACGAGAGTTTATCCCGAACGCCAAGAGCGAGGATTGGGATTTAGTTGTAGCTGGTCAACGTGTACAAGTGATCAAAGATACTTCTGAAGGCAAAGGAACGCTTCAATTTGGTACGGAAGTTGTTAGTGCTGCTGATGGCTCGATTGCAGCATTACTAGGGGCTTCTCCCGGTGCTTCTACGGCAGTTCACGTTATGCTCGAAGTAATTAAAAAATGCTTCCCGCAACATATGGAAGAATGGGAACCAAAAATCAAAGAAATGATTCCTTCTTATGGCGTGTCACTAATGGAAAATCCAGAGCTTCTGCACGAAATAAATATTTCAATAGCAGAGAAGCTTGGTCTAAGTGAAAAAGAACAAGTCTAAAGTTAATTTTGGATATGGAATTTTCATACTTTCTTTAACATAGCATTTAAAAACAATAAAAAAGGGGAAGGCTTGATATACTAAGCCTTCCCCTTTTTTATTTTAGCTAAAATAACTACAATGATTCCGACAACTCTGGAGCTATGTCTGTTTACTGAAAGTGAAATTCAATATATTTTTTAAGTTTGATTTTTTATCCAATAAAGAAAAGATATTTATCGAGGGAAAGAATACAATAGAAAGAATCTGTATAATATTATTACTATTTAGAAATAAAAATTATTTTATTTCTAACATAGTTACTGTTTTAAATATAGTCGAAAGATACTGATTATACCAGTGTTTTCCTGAAAAATACATTTGTATTCTGTCGGATAATTTATTATTATAAGACAAGTAAATTACTTTTAAAATATATTGAAAGTGACGCTCCCTTCATCATTTTTAATACCGAATAGAGATATTAGTAGCTTGCTGTTAATTGAAGCAATTTTATAGTCTAAGAGGAGGAAATTGAATGGCAAACAAAGAATTAAAGAGAGGCTTGGAAGCGCGTCATATTCAGATGATTGCTTTGGGAGGTACAATTGGTGTTGGTTTATTTATGGGTTCAGCCAGCACAATTAAATGGACGGGTCCGTCTGTAATGCTTGCTTATGCAATCACAGGGATTTTTATCTTTTTCATAATGCGTGCAATGGGAGAAATGTTATATTTAGAGCCAAGTACAGGTTCATATGCGACATTTGGCCATAAGTACATTCATCCCTTAGCGGGGTATATGACGGCATGGAGTAACTGGTTCCAGTGGGTAATTGTTGGGATGTCAGAAATTATAGCTGTTGGGGCATACATGAAGTACTGGTTCCCAGACCTGCCTGCTTGGATACCAGGTCTTATCGCAATAGTGATTCTGGGTGCAGCTAACTTAGTTTCTGTTAAAGTATTTGGTGAATTTGAATTTTGGTTTGCGATGATTAAAATCGTTACAATTGTATTGATGATTATTGCTGGGTTTGGCCTTATTTTCTTCGGATTTGGTAATGGAGGAAATGCAATCGGATTATCTAACCTTTGGGAACATGGCGGCTTCTTTACAGGTGGCTGGACAGGCTTCTTCTTTGCGCTATCACTAGTTATTGGGGCTTATCAAGGTGTCGAACTAATTGGGATTACAGCTGGTGAAGCGAAAGATCCGCAAAAAACATTAACGAAAGCCATTCAAAGTCTTATTTGGCGTATTTTAATTTTCTACATTGGTGCGATTTTTGTTATAGTAACAGTTTATCCTTGGGATCAGCTGAGTTCGATTGGTAGCCCATTTGTAGCAACTTTTGCGAAAGTGGGTATTACAGCCGCCGCCGGACTTATTAACTTTGTCGTCATCACAGCGGCGTTGTCAGGCTGTAACAGTGGTATTTATAGTGCAGGACGTATGCTTTATACATTAGGGATAAATGGACAAGCACCAAAGTTCTTTACAAAACTCTCTCGTAATGGAGTGCCTATATTTAGTTTGCTTGGTGTAATGCTTGGTTTAATAGTTGGCGTTGTGCTAAGTTACATTGCACCAGAAAATTTATTTGTGTATGTATACAGTGCAAGTGTACTGCCTGGTATGATTCCGTGGTTTGTCATTCTAATTAGTCAAATTCAATTCCGAAAAAGAAAAGGGGCTGAAATGGATAATCATCCATTCAAAATGCCTTTTGCACCGGTGACAAACTACATTACCATCGCCTTTTTAATTATAGTTTTAGTTGGCATGTGGTTTAATGAGGACACACGGATGTCGCTTATTGCAGGTATTGTGTTCTTATGTCTTGTTGTCATTAGTTTTTACGCTTTTCGAATCGGCAAGCGTGTTCCAATAGATACTCAAAAAGATGATCAAGTGACTAACCGATAATTCACTTTCTAAAAAACAATAGTAAAGGGGAAGGCTTAATAACAAAGCCTTCCCCTTTTTAGGTTATATAAAAATTGTTATATGGTGTTTAACAATAGTACTACTTAAAAAAAGGAACCTTTTTCAGTGCACTAGCTACAGGAATGGCTACAATGATCCCGACAACATTTTGAACGATGTTTCCAGGAATAGAGGCCACAGGTGCAATCCAGTTACCATATAGAACCCCTTCACAAAGGTAATAAACCGCTAACATCACAGGAATAGAAACAATAGTAGCGAGTAGATTGAAAGCAACACTGTTACCATTGCGACCGTTCGACCAAGCAATTTTTCCAACTATATATCCTTGTAAGCCGCGAGCCACAATGGTGAAGGGTGCCCACAATGTCCAATTAGAAACTAAGTCGAATAACCCCATCCCAACAGCACCAGCGATGGCTGCTTTTTTAGGACCAAATAAAATGGAGGCAATGAAGAGCATAGCTGTTCCAAGGTGAACTAAACCGCCATTCGCCGTAATAGGTAGTTTGATATTTAATAAGAGTGTAGAAACGAATACAAGTGCAATTAACATAGACGTTAAAATTAAATCAAATGTGCGAGTGCGTGAGATTGAGCTTGAATAACTTTGTGTATTTTGCATAGTTTAACCCTTCTTTGCGTTTTTTTGAATTCACTGATAACAGTAGCAAAGGGCTGGACTATTTAAAAGTATCAGTTTATAGCAAAATGTAGGGGTCAGATTAAGGTGATGCCGACTTACAAAAAAATAAACGGAAGAAAAATCTCCCGTCTTTTTTTGCCTCTTACATTATTTCGGTGAACCCTACCATAAACGAATAAATAAAAATCGCAAGTTCCATGCGGATTCCTTTAAATTCAACACCAAACAATAATTCCATATGGCGTGGTCTGTGCCGGAATGCTTCTCGTAGTTGGACCATAGATGACAATCAGGTTTCGGTTCGTAATACTCCGTGTGAATGGTTGCCCATTCCTAGATATAATCGGAGTATAAGGAGAGAGATTTAATTTTAATTGTCCATCCTGGCTTTCCAATTGGCTATTGAAGTAATCGACTTTCACATCTTGATAAGGATTATCTTTCACGATGATAAGTGCCCGGTATTGCGGTGGATAAATGAGAGGAACAGGGGCATTTCCATCATAGTACCCGGTTACCCGGTCTCCCACAGCGACCATCTCCTGGTTAACAAAATAAGTGGTCGGCGATACCACGAAATTTACTGAAGCTCCAGCACCATTATCTACTGACATCAACGTATAGCAACCTTCTCCTTCACCATTTGCTCCTATCATGAAATCACTGATTTCCGTGACCGTTCCCTGGAAAGATAAAAAATTGACCAAATTTGTACCTCCGTCGTTAGGAAATTATCTCTTATGCTATGCGTACACTTGTCGGTGTGTGAAATGTATTTTGATTCCATTTTGAAAAATGGGAAATAAACGACTGTCAAAAAAGATGAATTCCATTGAAATAGGAGCATTAAGCAAGGTCAAGCTATAACAATAAGAAAGCACATCAACTTTTTAATGTTGATGTGCTTTTAAAATTATTCCGGATCAGTCACTTTTTCTCATAATAAAACTCAGATGTCGACCGCTTTGTTTGTCTTGGCGATAAGAGAAGCCATCCGGACTAACAAACGTGCACGTACGGTCAATCGTAATTTGCTCTGACGGGATGCCTGCTAATTCACATTGCTTTTTCACGGTTAATTGATTGTCAATGTGATACTTGTGGGTTTGATCATTGTAATACATAAAATTATCGGCGTAGCCAAGGTCTTTGAATTTTACATACACATTTTCATCAACTTCAAATTTTTCTTGGCTCAGCGCTGCACCAATATGGACATGTAAATCACTTGGGTTACAACGTTCAACTTGATTTAAATGCTCAAAAAGTTTTAATGAGATTTCTTTGACGGTACCTTGCCATCCGGAATGAATAACGCCTATCAGGCCAGTCACTTCATTGTAAAAAATCACAGGAACACAATCGGCAGTGAAGCTGCTTAGCAAGATATTAGGCTCATACGTATACAGGGCATCTGTATCCGCAATGGCTGTATCAACCTGATTCGCGCCACGTCCTTTATCATCAAGCGTTACCCGATGGAAATTCGCACTATGTGTCTGATTCGCACAAACGAAATTATCCAGTTCGCAATTTAAGAAGGCAGCTAATTTCTTGCGGTTTTCTACTATGTCAGCCGTGGATTCACAGGCGTGGAGAGCCATATTGTTGTGTTCCAGTTCGACTTCATTTTTCATGGTCATTCCTGCAATGAATTTTTCATTGTTTAAGTATATGTTTGTTTTCATATCATCACCTGATTTTACTATATAGCAGTAAATTACTAATGTATAGGACAGTATAAGTATGGTTTTTCCTAAGTAGGATAGTGACATTTACGTGTATCTGAAAGAAATTCTTCGAAAGGAAAATATCTCGAAAATGAAGTATATTAAAGAAAATATAAAATTTATTCATTTGAAGAAACGGTGAATTATATAGGAGGTCTTGTTAATGGAGATAGGAATCAGCACGTTTGTAGAAACAACACCTGATGTTAAAACCGGTAAAGTAATCAGCCACGCACAACGGTTGCGTGAAGTAGTGGAGGAAATTGTGTTTGCCGATCAAGTTGGATTGGATGTATTTGGGGTTGGGGAGCATCATCGTCATGATTTTGCGGCCTCTTCTCCAGCAGTTGTGTTGGCAGCTGCAGCATCACAGACAAAGAGAATCCGATTGACGAGTGCGGTCACTGTGCTTTCATCTGCAGATCCAGTCCGGGTATTCCAAGACTTTGCCACACTGGATGGTATCTCGAATGGACGTGCGGAAATTATGGCTGGACGGGGTTCTTTTATCGAATCCTTTCCGCTGTTTGGCTATGATTTAGAGGACTATCACGAACTATTTGAAGAAAAATTGGACTTGCTGCTGAAATTACAGAAGTCCGAAATCGTGTCATGGTCTGGAAAGCATCGCCCAGCCATTGATAATGTTGGTATTTATCCGCGTCCTGTTCAAGATCCTTTGCCTATATGGATTGGAAGCGGGGGCAATAGTGAATCGGTCGTCCGCGCAGGACTTTTGGGACTGCCACTGGTTTTGGCAATAATAGGAGGACGCCCCGTGCAGTTTGCCCCACTCGTTCAGCTCTATAAACAAGCGGCGGCTAAGGCAGGTCATGACGTATCAAAATTACCGATTGCCTCCCATTCACACGGGTTTATTGCAGAGGATAATGAGACAGCAGCAGATAAATTTTTCCCACCGACCCAGCAAGTCATGAACGTCCTTGGACGGGAGAGAGGCTGGGGTCATTACGACCGTGCAGCATTCGATGCAGCTCGGAGTTTTAAAGGGGCATTGTATGTAGGGGATTCGGAAACCGTTGCCCAAAAGATCATATACCTGCGTAAAAACGTAGGGATTACACGCTTTATGCTACATGTACCCGTTGGAACGATGCCTCATGCTGATGTGATGAAGGCCATTGAACTGTTGGGAACGGAAGTGGCACCGATCGTTCGGGAAGAAGTCGCAAAATGGGAAGACACACAGTAAGCATCTATTGCTACAGATTCATGGTCTAGAGAATATTTGTTTATGTCCTTTGTGTACGAAATCATCATATAAATAAATTAAAAAGGCCGTAATATACAGGATTCAGAAACAATCCTTGTATATTACGGCCTTAAAAAGTTGCCTAAATTCACTATGAAAGTCTAACCGCGTTTGCATTATGGATTAGTGTCGAATTTTCTTCATCACGAATGAATTATCACCAAAAGTAGTATATTCTGGTGGACGTTGACGGAAGGAACAGGGAAAAAATTATATTTCAAATATTTATTCAAAATTAGAAGTTACGGGAAGGTATAAAGTGGTGTTCAAGGCAAAAGAACAAGGACTTATTAATCCGTAAGGTAGATAATCAATGATACGTGTAAGTGAAACTCGAAAAACAAAAGACAGACTTCGTTTGCAGAAGTCTGTCTTTTGTTTTTTAAAATAAATCTGTTGAATTCTTTATTAAATAATAAAGGACATAAAACCAACTAAAAAACCCGTGTACAATGGCCCAACCAATAGACTTATAAGCTGTGTACGAGATAACCATCGAAAGGCAAGTTCCAAAACCGATTCCTTTCTTTACGACATCTGCAGTTTTCTGTACCTTTGTAATTTTATTCCCCCCATACTCCACGTTATGACAAAATACGGGGAGTTATGCGAAATCGTTCGAACGCCTAATAAGGAGTTGCTTCCTCTGAGTTCTGGATGAGGATCATATACTGAAAATAATTGGTTGTGCCTTCTTCGATTGCTCGATCGTTAAGGAAGAAAGTTAGATTGTTAAAAAGTTAAAATCATAAAAAAAACCGAGTAATTTTAAAGTAAAATCTTGTTAATCAAGAAATAGATGGAAAAATGGTAACAATCAAAGTAAAAGATGAGGTATTGGGTTATCAAAGAGAAACAGTGTTCTGGCACCTGTTCTTTCTGCTCGGTTGTTGTCATTATGTCCATTTCCTAATTGAAACGACAATTAAAATCAGTTAAGTATAAGTTTTCAAAATTAAAGAGAATCCAATTTGATATAGTATATTGTTTAAGTGTCTCTCTAGAGATGCTTTTTTTGTTGTCACTTTTTTATAATCGTCCGTAGCTTTGGTTTTTGGAGCACGTATATAAAACCTCTTGATTATGTTAAACATAACTCTATTCAGCGATTCGTCGTAATCCTAACGAGTGTGTAAAATGCTCTGTACCAAAACTTAATTTTTTTTAAAAAAATTATGCTTTCCCAATCGTGTTCCGTTTTAAGAAAACGATTTCATTTATCAATGTATTTAGTTAAAAGTATGGGAAAAGCTAAATTTTAAGGGATATCATAGGAATTGAAAATTCCGTGGTGACATGGATAATCTACATTGGATATACAGTTTTTGAATAATGCCACACATTGTTTAACAAATCAGAGGATGTAAAATAATAAACTGATGAAATGGGGAGTAATCAACATGACAGGAATATTAACAGCAATCTTATCAGTTATTGTATTACTTGGAGCGGCATTCTTAATGTCGAATGATAAGAAAAACATCAACTATAGAGCAGTAGTAATCTTGTTTGTAGCTCAGCTTGTTACAGCTTATGCCATGCTTAATACAGCAATTGGTGGACAGGTAGTAAAAGCAGTTACTGACTTTTTCGCTAAGTTGATGGTATTTGGTAATGAAGGGATCGCTTTTGTCTTTGGTGGCTTTGTGTTTGAGAATGACAGACCAGTATTCTTTATCTCGGTTTTATTGCTGATTGTATTTACATCCACTTTGCTAAGTGTATTGACTTACATCAGAATTTTACCTCTTATGATCAAGTATCTTGGAGGAGCAGTTTCTAAATTAACAGGTCTTCCTGTAATTGAATCTTTCTCTACTGTAGCCTCTTCAATCTTTGGAGATACAGGAGCTTTAATCGCAGTAAAGAACCATATTCCTAAAATGAATAAGAACAGATTATTTATTGCTACTACAGCATCTCTGACAAGTGTATCAGCATCCATTGTAGGAGCTTATATGACGATGATACCTTCTGAATACGTACTGGTAGCACTACCTCTTAATATAATGTCAGGTTTACTACTTGCCTCTATGGTGGCTCCGGCTCAATCAGTTGAAGGTGAAGAAATAAGAGTTAAAGATATGATTAATGATAAGTCTCTATTCGAGGCAATTGGCAATGGTGCCATAGATGGGATGAAAGTTGCAGGAATTGTAGGAGCTATGCTTATTGCATACATCTCTCTTATTGCAATGGTTAACTTTGTTCTTACATCAACTATTGGTATAGACTTGACTACAATTATGGGGTTTGTATTATCACCTGTAGCTTGGTTAATGGGTGTACCAGCTAATGAAATGGTACAAGCAGGCGGTGTAATGGGAACAAAGATCATCTCTAATGAGTTTGTAGCCATGTTGGGCTTCCAAGAAATGATCCCTAACTTGTCTGCTAAAACTGTAGGCGTTGTATCTGCATTCTTAATCTCATTTGCTAACTTTAGTTCTATTGGAATCATCATCGGAACAGTACAGGCAATTGATGAAAAACAATCAGGGGTTGTAGCCAAGTTTGGCCTCAAGATGTTGTTAGTTGCTACAATGGCATCGGTACTAACAGCTACAGTCGTTGGACTATTCATCTAACACAACTTTGCTGAAGAAATGACCTATCTGAAAAATGGTTGAGACAAGTAACCACTGTGTTACTTGTCTTTCTTTTTGTCCTAGTAATTGATAAGATAACATATTGTTACTTGGGAAGTAGGTGAAAAAATGGCAACCATTAAAGCAGAGAACAAGCCAATGGAGAAGTTGAAATTATTCAGCCTGACATGGCCTATTTTTTTAGAAATTTTTCTTTTTATGTTAATGGGAATTGTAGATACGTTCATGCTAAGTGCCCTTTCGGATGATGCCGTATCGGGAGTCGGTGCAGCAAACCAATATATACACATTGCCATTTTAGTACTCGAAGTTGTCGGAACAGGTGCTGCGATTGTGGTTTCACAATATCTCGGTTCCAAGAGGTATATCGAAGCATCAAAAATATCCGGGCTAGCCGTTACATTAAATCTTGGGATTGGACTTGTAATAAGCGCAGGATACTTGTTGTTTGCTCGAAGCATGATGTCGGCCATGAATTTACAAGGCGAGGTATTGGCGTATGCAGAACAATATTTGTCCATTGTAGGAGGCGCAATTTTTCTTCAGGCCATCATTAATTCATTAGCGGCTATTATACGTGTACACGGGTGGACCAAACAAACGATGTATGTTTCGTTGGGCATGAACATCATTCACGTAATCGGTAACTATTTGCTGATTTTCGGGAGATTCGGATTCCCTGAAATGGGGGTTCAAGGTGCCGCCATCTCGTCAGTCATCAGTCGCTTCCTTGCACTCATTGTGTTCTTCTGGTTACTCTATCAAGTCATGGAATATAGAGTGAAATTTCACTATTACATTAACCTGTCCAAAGAATACATTGGCAAAATCCTGCACATCGGGATTCCGGCAGCGTTTGAGCAAGTCATGTATCAAGCGTGTCAAATTGTCTTCTTGTATTATGCGACTTATCTAGGAGCGGAAGCTTTAGCTGCCAGACAATATGCGATGAATATTTCCATGTTCACATTCTTATTTGCCATCGCGATTGGTATGGGAACTGCCATCATCGTTGGGCGATTGGTCGGGGCAAATGAAAAAGAAGAAGCATATTCGCGATTATGGAAGAGTTTAAAATCAGCTCTTATATTTACGCTATGTATGGTCATTCTTGTTATGATTTTCCGCAATCAGCTAATCGGGTTGTTTACGGATAATCCAGAAGTCATCAAAATAGCGTCTACTGTTCTGTTGCTGAGTATCCTTCTGGAAACGGGACGGACAATGAATATCGTCATCATCAATTCCTTGCGCGCTGCGGGAGATGCTAAATTCCCAGTACTAATAGGAGTTTTTTCAATGGTGTTGATGAGTTTGCCTTTAGGCTATCTCTTCGTTTTCCATTTGAATATGGGGCTGCCAGGAATTTGGTTGGCCATTGCTGCAGATGAGTGGACAAGAGGCATCATTATGTATTTCCGATGGAAGAGCAGGGCTTGGGAGAAATATGCCCTTGTTCCTCCTGAAGTTTCAGAGACAACACAAACGTAATATATTTATGAAGTTGACAGACTTTACGCACAATGATAATTTCAAGTTAAGAAAACTAAAGGCAATGTAACGATTGGGTTCAACCTCGCAAATAAGGTGGTTGGACCCTTTTTCTATTCAAATGGGAGGAGTGCGCGATTGAGAAAACAGAAATTGTTAAGCAGATTAGATGAAATTGGTCAGAGTTTGGAATCATCGGGAGGTGCGTTGTTGCTGTTTGGACTCGGTTCAGTGGGGATTGAGCTTGAGCGGCTCGATGACTATTCGGATTTGGATTTCTTCGTGATTGCAAGACCCGAGTTAAAATCCAGATTTATTGACCGTTTGGATTGGTTAGAAGCGGTTCATCCGTTAGCATTTTCTTTTAAGAATACGAAAGACGGGCATAAAATCTTATTTGAAGACGGGATTTATGCAGAGTTTGCCATTTTTGAAGAAAAAGAAATGGACCATATTTCGTTTTCAGAGGGACGAATTGTTTGGCAAGAGGC
Source organism: Paenisporosarcina sp. FSL H8-0542 (assembly GCF_038632915.1). Taxonomy (NCBI): domain Bacteria; kingdom Bacillati; phylum Bacillota; class Bacilli; order Caryophanales; family Caryophanaceae; genus Paenisporosarcina; species Paenisporosarcina sp. FSL H8-0542. The sequence continues at coordinate 3,568,408 of NZ_CP152050.1, read as the reverse complement.
ACATTTCATTAATAAAGGCTGCTTGCATATACCTACCGTTCAAAATGTTTCGCCAAAAAAAGATCACTCACTGAACTATTCGTTGAATGAGGCGTTAACTAATTTGTATGTGGGATTGTGCCGTTATGCAAGGGGGGAGAAGCTATCTGCTTTGAAGTTTGTTCAAGGTGAGGCCATCGATAATATTCTGAATGTGCTGCATTTGATTGAACCAGAAGTAGAGTACTTTCCAGACGTATTTAGCAATGAAAGACGCTTGGAAAAAAGATTTCCACGTTTTGCACAGACGATTGGTGACATGATGCAAGGGTATCATCATGTCCCTGAATCAGCGTTGCATATATTAAAGTATTTAGAAGATGTTTTTCTTATCAATCAGAGGATGGGTGAAGAAATTAGACGTTTGGCCAATTTATGTGTAGCCGAGTGAAGATTTCAAATAGGTAAGGAGGGTAGAATGAAGGGGTTTTTAATTGGCAGTCAGATTTTTTATGTGCTGTGTCTGATTCCTTGGTTCGTGATTTGGGGCTTGTCGTTTATGAGTTTTGATAATGGGTTTAGCGTATGGAACGTTTCATTTGTTCTCGCGATTGGATTTTACCCGATAGCCGTTATCCTCTGTTCCATTTTTTCCTGGATTCTGCATATACAGAGAAAACGAACCGCCATTATCATCAATTTGATTCCAATGCTATGGGTTGCGGGTCTTGGCGTATTACTGTTGATGGTTAATTTTTCATGAAGACCTTATAAAACGTTTGCAGCTATTGTTCTATACTAAAAATAGTAGTAACTTAACAGAAACAAATACAAAAGGAGTTATCACATGAAGCATCTCTCAGAAGGATTCGTTCCTGTTACAGGAGGAAATGTTTATTATCGAAAGACAGGGGATGGACCTCGAGTTCCACTGCTGGTTTTACATGGGGGACCAGGCGGAATGAGCCGGGAATCTGATCCGCTTAGAGAACTGGGTGACGACAGACCGGTCATTCATTATGACCAATTGGGATGTGGAAATTCAGATCGTCCGGAAGATCTTACATTATGGACGGTTGAACGCTATGTGGAAGAATTAGCTCAAGTGAGAGAAGCTCTTGGATTGGATGAAGTGCATATTCTCGGACATTCATGGGGAACCATGCTTGCCGCTGCATACCTTCTTGAACAACCGAAAGGCGTTAAAAGTGTTATTTTCTCAAGCCCATGTCTTAATTCAAGCATGTGGGAACGCGACCAGCGCGAATACTTGAAACAGTTGCCTCAAGAATCACAGGATATCATCGAAAGAAGCGAACGGGAGAATACAACTGATTCAGCAGAGTATCATCAAGCGATGATTCAATTTTATGAACGACATGTCTGCAGATTGTTGCCTTGGCCTGAAGAACTTCTGGCAAATATGTCGAAAAGCAATCATCAAATCTATGGCTACATGTGGGGCGCGTCAGAATTTACCGTGACAGGAACATTAAAAAGCTTTGATGTCACCGATAGATTGCATGAAATCGACATGCCAAGCCTCTTTACGTGTGGACGCTATGATGAAGCAACACCGAATACAACGGAATACTATTCGAGCTTAGTTCCAGATTCCGAGTTTCATGTATTCGAAAACAGCTCTCATATGCCAGGAGTTGAAGAGCCTCAAGAATATTCAAAAGTAGTAAGAGAGTTTTTAAACAGTCAGGCAAAATAAGCACAAAAAATCCCTCCAATCAGTAAATGATTGGAGGGATTTAATATTTTCTATCGTTTGAACAGAAAACCTTACATTTTGCCTTCTTTAATCCAAAGCCAATTACGAAAGGCACCAAATATCGAAACGAATAACAGTGCGCCAAGCAAAATTAAATAAACAATTAAGCGATTGTTTTCTTTGATTTCTTCCAAATGTAGTCCAAACCACAATAACAGTCCTAAAAATAACACCCACATAAGAATGTTCGGCCCAATTAACAGTAATCTTAATCCTTTGTCGTTCGGATTTTTTTTATCTTCCATTTCAACATCATCCTTCCTTTGCCGAATTCGGTGAATCTCAGAAAAGATTCAACACTTTAATATTAAAAAGTATAACCCATATCCAGCTTCAGAGCATTTGAAATTCTAGTAGCAAAGGTTTTCGTGAAAATACAATAAGATGAAATCTTTTGTCAGCTTTCTGAAAGGTATGTTTCAAAAATAAAGGATTTCATACTTGTAAAATCGAAAAGGAAGTACATAACCAGATTTGACGGCACATGTTTTTAGTGAAAAGGAAGGACGAACAGATGACATATGAATTGAAAACGAAGGAAACTGATCGCAGTGTAATTGAGTTCATTGAAGGAGTGGATCATCCGAAAAAGCGGGAAGATGCATACAAATTGCTCGACATCTTCACAGAAACTTCAGGCTATGAGGCGAAAATGTGGGGACCGAGCATAATTGGATTCGGTAGATACCATTATAAATATCCGACAGGACATGAAGGTGATGCCCCTCTCGTAGGATTTTCACCACGCAAAGCGAAAATCAGCTTGTACTTTGCGACGGGTGATACCGAACGTAAGCAGCTGCTCGAAAAGTTTGGCAAACACACGTCAGGAAAAGCCTGCGTGTATATTAATAAACTAGACGATATTGATGTGGACGTAATGAAAGAGTTGATCCATCAATCCATCATATTTTTACAAAACATGTATCCTGAAAATTCATGAATGGCTATTGTGATGGTTCATCACAACAATAAATAAAGATTAACGGGGGAATAAATTATGGAACAATGGGTGGAAAATCTTTTTACAAAAGAGGTTTTGGAGGATGCGGCAACACGATACGGAGCGGATGCAACGGACGCCAAGAAGCTAGGGGATTTCGAGAATTATGTATATGAAGTAAAACGGGATGGCAAACCATTTATATTAAGGCTGACACACTCCTCGCATCGTTCAAAATCGGAAGTAGAAGGCGAACTGACGTGGATTAACTTTCTGAACGGGCACGGAATCAACGTGTCACTTGTACATAAGTCAGTAAATGGTGAACTCGTCGAAGAATTATCGGTTGGAGATTCTTATTTCTATGTCTGCTTGTTTGATAAGGCACCTGGAACTTCAGTTAAAATGAAGGATCCTCATTTCGGGCCGGAACTTTTTGAAAAATGGGGAACTATTACAGCGAAAATGCACTTAGTCACCGAAGATTATGAAGCGTCGGGGACAGAGCGTTTAAGTTGGGAACAGGATGATTTAATTGAGCTCGACAAATATATTGATCCCGTAAAAGATCAAGCAATTGTTGAAGGCAATCGCAATCTTGTAGCGGAGATTCAACAATTGCCACAAACAAAGGAAACATTTGGCTTGATTCACTCGGACATACATCCTGGCAACTTCTTCTACCATGATGGCGATATTCACGTATTTGATTTCGATGATGCTATGTATTTTTATTTTGTTAGCGATATTGCCATACCGGTCTATTACACAACATGGTGGAAGTACGGAGAAGAATCGCTTGAAACACGTTCAGCTTTTGGGACTGAAGTATTGACCCATTTCCTGAAAGGTTATATGAATGTAAGAGCCATACCGCTAGAATGGATTGAGCGTTTGCCTTTATTCTTGAAGATGCGCGACTATACATTGTATGGCGTTTTCCACAAGAAGGTTGACCTAGCCAATAATGAACGTGTAAATGAGCTCGTAGTCGGTATCCGCAATCGTCTAATTAAGGACGAACCGATCGTCGACTTGGATTACCGGGCGATTTGGGAACAATCCTTACGTCCCCAATTAAACAAATAGAGACTAACATACGAATCTCGTAACGTTTGCGGTGGGTGTTTCTGGTGCATGATGTCGCCATTTGATGAGCAGCCGGGTATTCTTGATGTGGTCTCAGGTTATACAGGTGGCACCGTTTAGAACCCTACATATGAAGACGTGCACATGCACACAACTGGTCATTATGCAGCGGTATAAATAACATATAATCCAACTGTCTTCTCATACGAAAATTGGATTGATTTGTTTTGGAAACAAATCAATCCAACCGATGCGGAAGGTCAGTTCAACGACCGTGGTGTTGCATACCGTACGGCAATTTTTTATCATGACCAGCGTCAAAATCAGAGCCTACGGCGAGGGTGCCATTATTTCACAAAATTCTAGGACAGATGGTGGAGATCCGCCTACTATGACTGTGGTTTTAGTTATAATTGTTTTTGTAATAGGTCTTGCATTGTTTTTTTCTGGTGGTGGAAATAAGGACAATGAAGCTGAGTATGAGTATTCTAACGAAGAAATAGAAAAGGAATTAGAAGAATTTAATAAATAACTTATTATCCTAACGGGTACGTTCGTATTATAAGGTCAACCAGTTTTTACTGGTTGACCTTATTTTTATAGGATTTAAGATATCAGTAGCCAGGGTAGGACGTACGGGTGCGTGGGACGACGATCCCGTGAACTAAACTGTCCAGCCCCCTACTTACGAATTTATTTATTTCCTCCTTTCATAATTTTTTAAAAAAATTTAATATAAATTTCGCAATATTCATACTTTTCATCTGGGTAAAATCATGTATAATCATAATAATATTTTGTTAATTATACTTAATAGACATTTATTTTAATGGAAAGAAGGGGATAGAGCATGTGGATACATACACTGTTATTAAATGCATTCATTATTATCCTTTGTATTTTTTGCTATCAAATATTTTGGTTAGATAAAGATAGTAATAAAGTACGTAATAAGGTATTGATTTCCTTTCTTTCATCAATTTCTACCGTTCTTTGTATAACGTTCCCCTTTAGTTTTCATTTGGGATATATTTATGATTTACGGCTTATTCCTATCCTTTTAGCTTTTCTATATGGAGGTTTAAGAAGCTTTATTTTTGTCACCTTTGTATATCTTTCTTACCGTTTTTACTTAGGAGGAAACGGCTTTTTCCCATCATTTATTATTATGGTTATTTTGTTCGTTTCTATTATTGTAATAGTTTATTTTGTTAAACCGGCAAAGTTAGAGAAAAGGAGAAAATTCTTCGGCACACTGCTAATTCTTATTAGCACTATTACTTTTTCTGTTTTTGCTATAATGACCGAAATAAAAATAGATGGAACGGCCGGCTCTGTTCGTATACAATTTTTATGCAGTTATATAGTAATCAATATCCTTACGGGATTATTTTCTATTTATTTAATTGAAGGAATGATTGAAAAGTATAAAATGAAAGAAAAAATTCAAAGGGCAGAAAAATTTTATGTAATAAGTGAATTGGCCGCCTCTTTTGCTCACGAGATTCGAAATCCACTAACAACTATATCTGGATTTATACAGTTGGTTCATAAAAATGAAATCTCGGAAACACATAAGGATGAGTATTTACAAGTCATTCAGCAGGAGTTAGAAAAGGCACAGCTCATTATTAACGATTATTTATCATTAGGAAAACCACAAAATAATGTTATAAAAGACTCGTTAGATATTAGGCTAATTGTCAATCAAGTAATAAATAATATTTCACCGCTAGCAAGCTTACATAATATTGAAATCAAAAGCAGTATTAATGATTCACTTTCTATAAATGCAAATGCCGATAAAATTAAACAGTGTTTAATTAACATAATAAAAAACGGGATTGAAGCCATGGCAAATGGCGGGATGCTACGAATTAATGTAAAAAAGAGAAAGAATAGTATTGTAATTGAGATTATCGATTCTGGTATTGGAATGTCTCCTGAGGAGGTAAAGCGAATCGCCATGCCGTTTTATTCATTAAAAGAAGAGGGGACTGGGCTCGGCACTATGATTGCATATAGTATTATTAAAGAATTAAACGGGGATATAGAAATAAAAAGTGAAAAAGGGAAGGGAACATGTTTTTCAATTATTATTCCTTCATTATAAAAGAGCCTGACAGTGTATCACTTTTATTTGGCTAAATCCCCAAGACAGATTGGATATCTATTCATTGAACTGGGAAAGTGAAACCGCTATTGTGGCAACAAACCTATTTATGAAACCGTTGGCGTTCGTGCCTGCGGTTTTTTTAACCTCTTTTTTAGATCAGTGCAAATTTCTTAGGGTTTTTTTGAGGGAATGCTAATTTGTTTAAATAACAAAAAAACGAAGAGATCTCAATCTCTTCGTTTAGATGACTAAGTCATCCACCTATATCGTTTTCCCCGTTGTCTTCTAACATCGGGTCCTCGACTTCAATTTCATCCGCTTTATCATCCTCACCGCAAGCACCTAATAATAATGCAGCTGCCAGTGGCATGGCTAGAAATTTAGCTTTCGTTTTCATGATTAACCTCCTTTAGAAATTTACATATGTATAGTTTACCCAACTTCTCCTATCTAAACTCCTAATTCATAAATCGAGTTGTTGAAGATGAATAAGAATGTTTAGAAGAAAAAATACAATGGAACATTAGATAATGCAAAACGCGAGTATGTATGCATTTATGGTGCATATAATAAAAAAAGAACAGAAAACGATAGCGTTTTCATTTATATTTATTAAAGAAAGTGAATAAATAATATTATTGGAATTGTGTGTTAACGCTGTTTTGTGATATACTTTCCAAAATTGAAAGTGTGCATATAGTGAAGAACCCCTTCATGAAAAGAGTGAACATCTTTCAGCATTAATAGAAAGGAGATGTTATCATGACGAAGTTTGGATATCCCGCACCTCAAGGTTTATACGATCCCGAGCAAGAGCACGAAGCTTGCGGGATTGGGATGCTTGCCAATATCAACGGTAGAAAGACACATGGTATCGTACAGAATGCCATCAACATGCTTTGCAATATGGAGCATCGCGGTGGGCAATCCGCTGACACGAGTACAGGAGACGGAGCTGGGATATTAACGCAGATTCCCCATCGTTTTTTTAAAAAACAATGTGAGAAGGAGAACATCGTGTTGCCTAGAGAAGGCGAATATGGTGTTGGCATGGTTTATTTACCTAAAGATCACGATTTGCGCATGAAAAGCAAAGAAGTTTTTGAGCAGATTATTGCTGAAGAAGGTCAACTGTTTCTGGGATGGCGTCCTGTTCCAATCAACGACTCATTTGTAGGGAAAGTAGCGACAAAAACCAAACCTGCCATTAGGCAATTATTTATTCAAGTATCTGAAGATATTAAAGATCAAATGGATTTTGAACGAAAGCTTTATGTGATTCGCAAACGAATTGAAAAAGAGTTAGCAAGTGTGAAGGGCTTTGAGGATGTTTACATTTGTAGTTTATCGACGCGCACTATAGTCTACAAAGGCATGCTGATCCCCGAACAACTTGATTCGTTTTACATCGACTTAAATCATCCAGAATTTAAATCCGCTTTAGCACTTGTTCATTCCCGCTTTAGTACAAATACCTTCCCGAGCTGGAAGAGATCTCACCCGAATCGATATACCATCCACAATGGTGAATTTAATACATTAAGAGGCAATGTCAACTGGATGCGAGCACGTGAGCAGCTATGCGAATCGGAGTTTTTCAGTCAGGAAGATTTGTTAAAAGTATTACCTGTCATCGATGCTGACGGCAGTGATTCGTCGATGTTTGATAATTGCTTTGAATTTTTACATCTATCAGGACGTTCCTTGGCCCATACAGCTATGATGATGGTACCCGAACCTTGGTCGAATGATCAGACCATCAAAGAAGAAAAACGTGATTTTTACGAATACCACAGTACATTGATGGAACCATGGGATGGCCCGGCTGCACTGGTATTTACAGATGGCAACCAAATCTGTGCGTGTCTTGATCGAAATGGACTGAGACCTGCCCGTTATTATGTAACTAAGGGTGGCATGATTGTCCTGGGCTCCGAAGTTGGCGCATTGGATATTTTCGCCGATGATATCGAATACAAGGGAAGACTTGCACCTGGTAAAATTCTTTTGGTTGATTTGGAAAAAGGAACAATCATTCCGGATGAAGAAATTAAACTACAAATTGCTTCTGAACAGCCATATAAAGAGTGGCTGAAAAATATGAAAGATTTAGAGGATTTACCTGAAGCAGTGGAACAACCACCCGTGTACATGGGAGAAGAACTGTTAAAACAACAGCTTGTATTTGGCTATACAAGAGAAGAACTCAATAAAATCATTAAGCCCCTCGTAATGGAAGGCAAAGATCCAGTCGGTTCCATGGGCTATGATTCCCCACTAGCCGTTTTATCGAAAAAACCACAATTACTCTATAACTACTTTAAGCAGCTCTTTGCTCAAGTAACAAATCCACCCATAGATGCCATTCGCGAAAAAATCGTGACGATGGTCGATACCACGATAGGTGCTGAAGGGAACTTGGTAAAACCAGGTCCAGAGAGCTGTAGGCATATTCGTTTGAAAACACCGGTCCTGACAAATCAACAACTCCAAAAACTAAGAGCGCAACAAATGGAAGGCTTAAAATCCATTACATTCTCGACGCTGTTTGACGCAACATCAAGCGAAAGAAACGAATGCAATTTAGAAAAAGCACTCGACGCATTGTTTGTTAAAGCTGACCAGGCAGTTCAAGCAGGACATACGTTGTTGATTCTATCCGATCGTGGCACGTCGGAAAAATATGCAGCCATTCCGGCCCTACTTGCGGTATCGGGGTTGCATCATCATCTCATTCGCCAAGGTACGCGTACAAAAATTAGTATTTTAATAGAGTCAGGAGAACCGAGAGAAGTGCATCATTTTGCTACCTTACTCGGTTACGGGGCTGAAGGTATCAATCCATATTTAGCATTTGATTCAGTACGAAACCTGATGGATAAAGGTGAAATCGCCATGGAGTCCTTTGACCAGGCAGTAGCTAACTATATCCATTCAGTAACAGACGGAGTCATTAAAGTCCTTTCCAAAATGGGGATTTCTACGATTCAAAGTTATCGTGGTGCTCAAATTTTTGAAGCGGTTGGCATTCACATGGATGTCATCGAGAAGTATTTCACACGAACATCTTCACGGCTTGGTGGAATCGGCATCCAAATGATTGAAAAAGAAGTGCTTATGCGACATGAAATGGCATTTGGCGAAAATCGTGGGAACAATCAGGCTCTGGAGGCTGGTGATGAATTCCAATACCGTGCGAACGGTGAAGACCATCAATACAATCCAAGTACCATCCACACGCTGCAACATGCTTGCCGTACAAATAACTATGACTTGTTCAAAAAGTACACGAAATTGTTAACTGATGAAACAACCAACTTACAATCATTGCGTGGACTTTTAAAATTCAAGAAAGTACAGTCCGTGCCGATTGAAGAGGTAGAATCCGTTGAGGCAATTTGTCGACGCTTTAAAACGGGTGCCATGTCGTATGGATCCATTTCGAAAGAAGCACATGAAGCATTGGCGATTGCCATGAACCGCGTAGGCGGAAGAAGTAACACAGGTGAAGGCGGGGAAGATATCGACCGTTACACACCTGATTCAAATGGAGATTCCAGACGAAGTTCAATTAAACAAGTAGCATCAGGCCGATTTGGGGTGACGAGCCATTACCTTGTCAATGCTGATGAAATACAAATCAAAGTGGCTCAAGGGGCAAAACCAGGTGAAGGTGGGCATTTACCTGGCAAGAAAGTATATCCGTGGATTGCAGAAGTCCGTGGCTCTACGCCTGGGGTTGAACTCATTTCACCTCCACCGCATCACGATATATATTCCATTGAGGATTTAGCCGAGCTTATTCATAATTTGAAAAATGCTAATCCACAAGCACGTATCAGCGTTAAATTGGTATCCGCTGTTGGGGTGGGAACAATTGCCGCTGGTGTCGCAAAAGGAAGAGCAGACCTAGTATTAATCAGTGGATATGATGGCGGTACGGGGGCGGCACCTCGTACGAGTCTGAAACATACAGGGCTGCCATGGGAAATCGGTTTAGCTGAAACGCACCAGACCTTGCTGCTAAATGGACTTCGGGATCGAATCGTTGTGGAAACAGACGGGAAAATGATGACCGGAAGAGATGTAGTATTGGCCACACTCCTCGGAGCAGAAGAGTATGGATTCTCGACCGCTCCCCTTGTAGTCCTCGGCTGTGTCATGATGCGCGTATGTCATATGGATACATGTCCAGTAGGAATTGCGACGCAAAATCCTGAACTGCGTAAGAAATTTACGGGGGATGCTGAACATGTCGCGAACTTTATGCGTTTTGTTGCCACTGAAACGAGAGAGCTGATGGCTGAACTTGGTTTCAGAACAATCAACGAAATGGTGGGACGCACAGATGCACTTGAAGTAAACGAAGCGATTGACCATTGGAAAGCGAAAGACATCGACTTGTCTGCACTCCTTTACTCACCTAATCTGCCAGCAAAAGTAGGTCGCTATCACACAGTAGACCAAGACCATGATTTAGAGAAAACGCTCGATTTCCAGGAGCTGATACCGATTTGTCGAAATGCCATCGAAAAACAACAACCAATTGAATTTACAACAGCTATACGAAATATTAACCGGGTAACAGGTACGATGCTAGGAAGTGAAATCACGCGAAGATACGGTGAAAAAGGACTACCTGAGGATACCATTCGTCTGACGTTAAAAGGATCTGCAGGTCAAAGCTTTGGTGCATTTATTCCCCGGGGAATAACGCTTCGACTCGTTGGAGATTCGAATGACTTTGTTGGAAAAGGATTGTCTGGCGGCAAAATCATCGTTCATCCCGATCCAGTGGTCACATTCCCACCCGAGAAAAATATTATCATCGGTAACGTTGCTTTCTACGGGGCTTCAGCCGGTGAGGCATATATCCAAGGAGTCGCTGGAGAGCGTTTCTGTGTCCGTAATAGTGGTGCCAACGTAGTGGTAGAGGGAGTTGGCGATCATGGCTGTGAATATATGACGGGTGGAAAAGTGGTCGTTCTTGGCTCAACCGGACGCAATTTCGCTGCAGGGATGTCTGGTGGTGTAGCGTATGTCTTTGACGAAGATGGAACATTCCTATCCAAGTGCAATGCGGAGCTCGTTCATATCCAGCCAATTGAAAATAAAGAAGAGTTGAATGAGGTCTTCTCTATGATTGAAAAGCATGTGGAGTATACAAGCAGTGGACTAGGCAAACGCATTTTAACTTACTGGGAGAAATACTCATCACAATTTGTGCGAGTTATTCCGAAATCCTATTTAACGATAAACGATCGAATCAAAGAGCTTCACGATAGTGGCTTAACGGTATTCGATGCACAAATGACTGCATTTGAGGAAAGTAAAAAAGTAAGAGCGGAAAAATAATCTGGCGAAAAGGAGGGATACGATGGGAAAGCCAACTGGATTTATGGAGTATGAGCGTCATTCGCAACGAGAACGTGAACCGCAACATCGCGTAAAGGATTGGCAGGATTATACTGCACCGATGACGGAACAGGAAGTGCAGATACAAGCAGCACGCTGCATGGATTGCGGAGTGCCTACATGCCATACAGGAACTGAAATCAACGGGGTGACATCCGGTTGTCCGGTATATCATTTAATTCCTGAATGGAATGACCTTGTCTATCAGGGACAATGGCAGGAAGCCTTGAATCGTGAACATGAAATGAACAACTTCCCTGAATTTACAGGCACTGCTTGTCCCGCTCCATGTGAAGGTGCGTGTGTCCTTGGAATAAACGAACCTCCTGTTGCCATTCGTACCGTAGAACGTACCATTATCGAAAGAGGTTTTGAAGAAGGTTGGGTCGTTCCCGAGCCTCCCGAAAAACGTACAGGAAAAAAAGTAGCGGTCATCGGATCTGGACCAGCTGGTCTTGCTGCGGCAGCGCAATTAAATAAAGCAGGGCACTGGGTAACGGTTTTCGAACGTAACGATCGCGTAGGCGGATTGTTGACGTATGGAATTCCTGAAATGAAATTGCCATACGAAATGGTGGAACGACGGGTTGCCTTATTGATTAAAGAAGGCATTATGTTCATTACCAAAACAGAAGTTGGAAAGAACTACCCTGCTGAAAAACTGCAAACCGAGTTTGATGCGACCATTTTATGTGGAGGGGCAACGGTTCATCGTGACATCCAAGTGGAGGGGCGAGAATTAAGTGGTATTCATTTCGCCATGGACTTCCTTCATGCCAATACTAAAAGTTTGTTGGATTCAAATCTTCAAGATGGCAATTTCCTTTCAGCGGAAGGCAAAGATGTCGTTGTAATTGGGGGTGGCGATACAGGGACAGATTGTCTGGCGACAGCCGTTCGTCATGATTGCAAAAGTTTAACGCAGTTTGATATTTACGATAAAAAAGGTGCGGTGCGTGACGAGTTGGGCAATCCTTGGCCACAATATCCCATCATCCATCGTATGGAGTATGGCCAAAAAGAGGCGGCCAGTAAATTTGGAGAAGACCCACGCGCCTATGCCGTTCAAACCACACATTTTGTAGGGAACGAAGATGGTCACGTCAAAGAAGTTCATACTATTAATGTAAAACTCCGCATCGATGAAAATGGAAACCGTGTCCGCGAAGTAATTCCCGGGACCGAGAAAGTATGGCCAGCTGATCTTGTTTTGCTTGCCATAGGGTTTAATGGTCCGGAGCAAGGACTTCTTCAGCAATTGAATGTTGAAACAAACCGAAACTCTACGGTCAAAGCGGAATACGGCAAGTATGCAACAAATGTAGAAGGTGTTTTTTCTGCAGGTGATATGCGTCGCGGGCAAAGCTTGATTGTATGGGCCATTAACGAAGGGCGTGAGGTAGCGAGGGAATGTGATCGCTACTTGATGGGAACAACAGTACTGCCATAGGTATACAAATAGGGGTGTACTTCCACAATGGAAAGTATGCTCCTTTTTCATTTTACACACGTCACATTTGATGGCAGGTGTAGCTTAACCTTTGTCGACATGTTGCACTTTTGCCTTTTACTCAGTTTGAATAATTAATGCAAGAGTGTATCCATGTATTACAGCATTAAAAGAATTGTATAGGTATATCCAAATGTTGGAAACGTGTTAAACTGGTAATAGGGGGAATTAACATGAATGGATCAAGAGAAAAGATGTTGTCACTTACCGATTTGAAGATGAATTACGGAAATAAATCCGTCTTAAAAGGAATCAATTTGGACGTTTACCGAGGTCAAATCATTGGCTATATTGGGCCGAATGGAGCAGGGAAAAGTACCACCGTTAAAATCATGCTGGGCCTGATTAATGGATACAAGGGAAAAGTGGAGATTTTCGGTCAGGATATTACTGACGGTGACATTACATATAAGAAAAAAATTGGCTATGTTCCTGAAAATGCGGAACTGTATGAGACCTTAACGCCACGGGAATATTTGACGTTCACAGGTGAGCTTTATGGGCTTGATCGAAAAGAAGCAGAGCACAAAGCACTCGACTTGCTGAGGGATTTCGGACTGGAGAAAGTGTATGACAGCCGCATTTCTTCCTTTTCGAAGGGAATGAAACAAAAAGTCTTGATTATCTCAAGCTTGTTACATGACCCGGATTTATTATTTTTCGATGAACCGCTGAGCGGGCTTGATGCAAACAGCATGATGGTCGTCAAGGAAATGATCACATTGCTTGCAGCTGCAGGCAAAACCATCTTCTATTCGTCCCACATCATGGATGTCGTCGAAAAAATTAGTACTCGAATCATCCTTCTAGTGGAAGGTGAGATTGTAGCAGATGGAACGTTCGAGGAGTTGGTCATGCAAAGTGAACAAGGGTCTCTAGAAGACATTTTCAATCAATTGACGGGTTTTAATGAACATCGGAATATTGCCTTACGCCTTGTCACGACAATGGCGGGGGGAGAGCAGAATGGATAATTTTCGCTCACTGAGAATGCTGGATGCATTTCGTAAATTGTTCATAGCAGTAGGTATTGATTACGACGTCATGCGAAAAATTCTTCAATTGAAGCTTACGATGGATGACCGTCGTGTACCAACCATTTTCGATGGAGCCAATCCAGAAGAAGGAGAAAATCACTTCCTGAAATCATTGGGCATTTATGCACTCTACGGGTTGATATTGATTCCCTTCATCCTGCTTGGTGAAAACTATATGATTCAATTAAGCCTGGTCTTCGGCATCATCATCTTCATCCTAATGACCACCATGATCACCGACTTTTCAACCGTTTTGTTGGATTTAAGGGATAAAACCATGTTGAATAGCCGACCGGTTGACAATCGGACCATCCAGGCTGCCAAGACCATTCATGTGCTAATTTATATGGTGTCAATTACCTGTGCTTTTGTTGCTATTCCAGTAGTTGTCAGTTTGTTCAGCCAAGGTCCCTTATTTGCCCTGTTGTTTGTGGGGGTATTAATTTTTGTTAGCCTGTTCGTTGTAGTGCTAACTGCCCTGTTGTATTTGTTGGTGTTGAAATTTTTTGATGGCGAGCGTCTTAAAGACATCATCAACTATGTCCAAATCATCTTGAGCATCGGTATCTTCTTGGGGTACCAACTTATTGGGAGGTCAGTTGAGTTCACCATGTCAGGATTTAGTTATCAATTCGACTGGTGGCATCTCTTTGTTCCTGCCTTCTGGTTCGGTGCCCCATTCGAACTGTTGTTGCGCGGGGATTTTTCCACGCCATTGATTGGATTATCCATCCTAGCCTTACTGGTTCCAGTCATTTCATTGATTGTTTACGTGAAGATGATGCCTTCATTCGAACGGAATTTGCAAAAGTTGCTGACTCACTCAAGCAAAAGCAAGAAGAGATGGAGTGGTGTTAACGAATTGTGGGCAAAGATTCTATGTCGAACAAATGAAGAACGAGCGATGTTCCGTTTTGCAGGATTGATGATGGAGAAGGACAGGGAATTCAAACTGAAGGTTTATCCGAGTTTGGCCTTGTCACTTTTCATCCCCTTCCTATTCGTGGTGAATCAAACCCGCTTTAGTTCCATGGACGAAGTTTCAAGTGGGAACGGATACTTATCAATTTACTTCTGTAATTTTATGATACCTGCAGTCATTCAAATGCTCCAATACTCAGGAAACGACAAAGCAAGCTGGATATTCAAGACCACTCCCCTTGAGCAGATTACGTCAACATATAGCGCGACACTAAAATCGTTCATCGTGAAACTGTATATGCCAATCTTCCTTGTCGTCAGCATCGGTTTTACTTGGTTGTTTTCGGTCAGTCTCCTGCCGCAGTTGGTCATTATCTTCCTAGCTGGTATCGTACAGACTCTCGTGACCTACAAACTGCTCGACAATGAGATTCATCCGTTTTCTAAGTCGTTCAAATTCATTAAAGAAGCCAAATCCGCCAAAACTTTATTGCTCGCTTTAGTCACTGGACTCTTTTACGGAGCTCATCACTTAGCATTGAAGGTCCCTTACGTATTACCCATCTATTTTATTCTTCTACTGGGAGCTGTCGTCATCGGTTGGGCACTCATCTTCCCAAAAACATCTTCAAAGCCTTTGGTTAGATGAGAACAGATGGGTATTATTTTGAAAGCTGAGTAAGGGTGTCAGGCACCACACTTATTGGCTTTGTAGCGAAATTCTGTTATCAAAGTAAAAACAGGAAAGGAAAGAAAAATATGAAATTTGTCATCATCGTGGGACCCCAGGCTGTCGGGAAGATGACAGTCGGGCATGAACTGGAAAAGATAACGGACTTAAAGCTGTTTCATAATCATCTGACCATCGAGCTCGTCCATCCATTTTTTGATTACGGCACCGAAGCGGGAAATCGGTTGGTTAAATCATTCCGTCAGCAAATGTTCGAGGAGTTTGCGGTAAGTGAGATGTATGGTGTGATTTTTACGTTTGTGTGGCGTTTCGACGTGCAAGTCGACTGGGATTATGTCGAGAAAATAAGTCGAATTTTTGAATCAAAAGGATCGATAGTCTATATCGTTGAGTTGCAGGCTGATATGGATGAAAGACTTGAACGGAATAAATCCCCTCATCGCCTGGAACACAAACCAACCAAACGAGACATATCATGGTCAGAGGCACATCTGAAAAGCGTAGCTAATAAATTTAGGCTTAACTCAATCGATGGGGAAATTAAGAAGGAAAACTACATAAAAGTTAACAATACGCATTTGACTGCAGCTGAAACTGCGGAGTTAATTAGAAAAAGATTCGATTTATAAAAGTTGCGATAGAAAAGAGGTACACCATTTGGCTACTGAAAAAGAGAAAATGCTTGCTGGTGATATGTACAATCCCGCAGATCCGGAACTGACAATCGAACGGGGGACAGCCCGACTTAAAACCAGATTATTTAACGATACACTTGAATATGAGACGGACAAGAGAGTGAAGATGCTGAAGAATTTGTATGGCTCAACGGGTAAAAGCTTATACGTTGAACCCACATTCCGATGCGATTACGGATACAACATCCACGTAGGAGAGAACTTTTTCGCTAACTTCGATTGCGTCATTCTCGATGTGTGTGAAGTACGTATAGGAGACAATTGCTTTATGGGACCTGGCGTCCATTTGTATACGGCTACCCACCCGATTCATCCGGCAGAACGGAACACGATGCACGAATACGGAAAATCTATTACAATCGGTGACAACGTTTGGATCGGTGGGCGTGCAATCATCAATCCAGGTATAACGATTGGTGATAATGTTGTCATTGCTTCCGGGGCAGTCGTGACGAAAGATGTTCCAGAAAATGTGATTGTAGGTGGAAACCCGGCAAGAGTGATAAAGGAAATAGAATTTTAGTTTTTTGGTTAATGAAATCAAATTTCAATTAAGGGGACACGGAAATGGAGTACAGAATTGAAAATCCTGATTTTGAAATGAGAATTGTGGGAAAGGGTAAGTCAGTAAAAACAAGCAGGGCTTTTAAAATTATTCCTATGCTTTGGGGCAGTGCAAAAAAAGTTGGATTTAGGCAGGAACTAATTGATATGTCATGGGAAAATCCAAAATGCACACTCGAAAGCCTTTTAGGGGTTTGTGGAAAAGAAGCTGCCATAACAGACGAAGATTTTACATACTTTATGGGTGTACGATACGACGGTGAGGCACCAAGTGGAATGGAAACTCTCGTTATTCCTCAAAGTACATGGGCAGTTTTCCCGAACATTCCAGATGCATGGAAACGTTTATATTCCGAATGGGTTCCAACTTCGGGTTATGAACTTGCTAATTTACCATGTATCGAATGTTATTACGGACCAAAACATAAACCAAGACATGAACTGTGGGTTCCCGTGATCCCTAAATAAATAGTTGTATCACTATCCTTGCTGAAATAACCGTTAAAAATCTTTTACATACTTACTGCATGCATGGTCAAATATTAATAAAAACACAAA
Organism: Paenisporosarcina sp. FSL H8-0542; assembly: GCF_038632915.1. Lineage (NCBI taxonomy): Bacteria > Bacillati > Bacillota > Bacilli > Caryophanales > Caryophanaceae > Paenisporosarcina > Paenisporosarcina sp. FSL H8-0542. The sequence goes on along the minus strand of NZ_CP152050.1, from coordinate 3,551,110 downwards.
AAAGGACTGCAATTGAGTCCTTTTTAATTTGCTTAATTATCAATATCGATGTTCAACAGAGCCTAAGACTAAAGAAGACCATACAACGATTATTTCACATCACCTAACCGAATAAAGCTTTTTGTATCAGGCGTTTGTTTTCCTATCTTCGGTTTTTCATAGATACTGTTTCAAGCCTATTTATTCGAGGGGTAGTCAGTATGGATGCCCAGCACAAATTTTAATGATATGACTGCAAAACTTCTCATAAAAACCTCCTTTAAGTTCCTTATTAATCAATGAAATAATCTTTATAAATATAAAGTGTAAGTAATAGAGCCAGAGAAAAATACACAATTGATCCGAGGAAGACAAATGATTGACTGGTCACTTTTTTTGTCGTGGCCATTCGAATTCCGGTTTCTCCTTGAATCTGCATATCCATCTGACGACTTAAGGCCCCGCCCTTGTTTGTAAAAATGTATGCCAAGAATATAGCTGCTAACCCGAAGGGAATGGCGATATCAACAAAATTAGAGTCAAATATAAAAGCAGTAATTCCATGCAAACTCCCAATAATTAAAATAGTTACGCTTAAAGTGATAAACTTTTTCAAAACCTCACTCCTAATCATTTTGAAGTATCAGAATAAATTATCGTAGTAATAACATTTTTTCCCTATTATTCCATCTATACGTTTTGATTCAGCTTTAGGTTTCGGATAAATATAAATGAGAAGAAATAAAAAAAGAGTATTCTAACTATTTATTTTCGATTAATAATATTAATAAAAGGCACACTTATACAATATACAATTTTAAAAATCATTATATTATGTTAATTAATATTCCGAAATATCTAAATTAACAAAAAATAATATAGACTAAACGGATATCTTGTTTTACAATCAAATTGCTTACTATAAAATAATGATAATATCTAACTACTAAACTCACATAAACATTTTGTGAATTAAGTTTTCAGAATTATCAAAAAGGGGATTGCGTATGATAAAGAGAAAGTTTACGAAATTGGCTGTGGTTTCTACATTACTAGCTGGTATTTTAACTGGTTGCGGAGCAGAAGGTGGGGGTTCAGCTAACGGAGACACCATTAAAATTGGTGCGAACTTAGAGCTTTCTGGCGGTGTTGCTTCTTTTGGTTCTTCAATCTCAAAAGGAATCGACCTTGCTGTTGAAGAAATTAACAAAGCCGGTGGAGTCGACGGTAAAGAAATTGAAATTATTAAAGTGGATAATAAATCCGAGGGTTCAGAAGCAACAAGTGGGGCCATTAGATTAACAAGCAAGGACAAAGTTACTGCAATTATTGGTGCAGCTACAAGCGGTAATACAGTTGCACAAGCACAAATTGCGAATAAGAATAAAACAATTCTACTGACACCTTCTGGTACAAGTCCAAACGTAACTGTTAATGAAGATGGTAGTGTAAACGAGTTTGCTTTCCGAACTTCGTTCATCGACCCATTCCAAGGAACAGTGGCAGCTAACTTTGCAGCAAATGAGTTGAAAATTAAAAACGTAGCTATCTTTTCTGATAGTTCAAGTGACTACGCAAAAGGGCTTGCAAAATCTTTCAAAGAAACGTTTGGAGAAGCTGGTGGGAAAATTGTAGCTGAAGAAGCGTACGTTGCGAAAGATACAGATTTCCGCTCGACATTAACGCGTATTAAATCAGCAAAACCAGACTTCATTTTTATTCCTGGTTATTATGAAGAAGTTGGTTTGATTGTAAAACAAGCTCGAGAAATGGGCATTGATGTTCCTCTAATGGGTGCTGATGGTTGGGATTCTCCGAAGTTAGTTGAATTAGCAGGTGCAGAAGCACTTAATAATACATTTATTACAAATCACTATTCTTCTGAAGATCCAGATGAGAAAATTCAAAAATTCGTTAAGAGCTTCTCTGATAAATATGACGGCGCATCACCTGACGCATTTAACGCACTTGGTTATGATTCTGTCTATTTGTTAGCAGACGCAATTGAACGTGCAGGAGATTTAGATACAACTAAGATTAAAGATGAACTAGCAGCAACGAAAGATTTATCTTTAGTTACTGGAAATGTAACAATTGATGAGCAACATAATCCAATCAAGTCTGCAACAATTTTGGAATACAAAGATGGCAAACAAGTCTTTAATACAAAAGTAAATCCTTAATGATTTAACTTGAGATGGGAGGATGGAACAACCATCCTCTCATCTTGTTTTTATTAAGATGTTGAGAATTTATAAGGGAGTGAGAATACATGGAATGGATTCAACAGATTATTAACGGAATATCACTCGGCAGCATCTATGCGTTAATCGCACTCGGCTACACGATGGTTTATGGAATTATTAAATTAATCAACTTCGCCCACGGGGACGTATTCATGGTAGGTTCTTTTATTGGGTTTTATTCAATTACCGCGTTTGGACTTGGATTTTTCCCAGCATTATTATTGTCAATGGTTGCATGTGCAGCATTTGGTGTCCTCATTGAAAGAATTGCCTATAAACGACTTCGAAATGCAACTCGCATAGCCGCCTTAATTACCGCAATTGGGGTTTCACTTCTTATTGAATACGGTGTCATATATGTTAGAGGTGCTCAACCGGAAGCATATCCAGATGTAGTGCCTAATATTTCTTTTGATTTATTCGGGGCTCAAATTAGCAGTCAGTCTATTTTAATCCTTTCTGTATCAGTGATACTTATGATTATTTTGCAATTAATCGTACATAAAACAAAAATTGGTAAAGCAATGCGGGCCGTTTCACATGATGTAGACGCAGCAAAATTGATGGGTATAAATGTTGATAATACGATTTCAGCTACCTTTGCGATTGGTTCAGCTTTAGCTGGAGCCGCTGGTGTTATTTTTGGCGTGTATTATACAAAGATCGAACCATTAATGGGAGTTATTCCAGGGTTGAAAGCTTTTGTTGCTGCCGTTCTAGGTGGTATTGGTATTATTCCAGGAGCAATGGTCGGAGGTCTTGTCCTTGGAGTTGTTGAAACGGTGGTAAGTGGCTTAGGGTTCTCATTATGGAGAGATGCGGCAGCTTTCATCATTCTAATTTTAATTCTAATTTTCAGACCGAATGGCATCTTTGGGAAAAATACACGAGAGAAAGTGTAGGTGAAGGCACATATGAAAAAGATAAAGGGATTCTGGTTATTTATCATTTTATCGGTAGTGATTTATGGAGTTATCCAATTTCTCATCACCGGTGGAGTTTTGGATCTGTTTTATTCAAACACACTCATCTTTATTATCATCAATATAATATTAGCCGTAAGCTTACATTTAGTAATTGGGGTTACGGGACAATTTTCAATTGGTCATGCGGGATTCATGGCAATTGGGGCATACATATCAGCTATTGTAACAATGAAACTTCAGCTACCTTTTGCTCTTGCAATCGTCATGGCTGGTTTGGTTGCTGCGTTAGCCGGAATGCTCGTTGGAATTCCTTCTTTACGATTAAAGGGTGATTACTTGGCAATTGCCACATTAGGATTTGGAGAAATTATTCGGATTGTCTTTCTTAACATTGACTATGTCGGTGGGGCAGCAGGTATGCAAGTTGATCAATTAACTACATGGACAACTTCTTTCGTCTGTTTAGTAATTACGATTATTGTGATTGTGAACTTTACTAATTCCAGACATGGACGCGCATGTATCTCTATACGAGAAAACGAGATTGCTGCAGATGCTATGGGAATAAATACAACTTATTACAAAGTGACAGCCTTTGTTATAGGGTCGTTTTTTGCAGGGGTTGCAGGTGCTTTATATGCTCATAATTTTTATATTATTCAACCTACAAACTTCACGTTTTTAAAATCATTTGATATTTTAATATACGTTGTGTTAGGTGGATTAGGAAGTTTATCTGGAGCAGTTATTGCAGCCGTGCTGTTAACGATTGTATCGACTTTTCTTCAAAGTTATCCCGAAACACGTATGATTATCTATAGTCTTATTTTAATCATTGTCATGTTATACCGACCTAAAGGATTAATGGGAACACGCGAAATAACTGATTATTTTAAATCATGGAAAAGTTCGAAAGGAGACAACCAATATGGTAAGTAAACCTTTACTTCAGGTGCAAAATGTTGGCATTCATTTTGGTGGACTTAAGGCTGTCTCTGATTTTAACTTAGAAATCCATCAGGGAGAGTTAATTGGTCTTATAGGACCTAATGGTGCTGGAAAGACAACTAGCTTTAACTTATTAACTGGCGTGTATGTACCAACAGAAGGTGAGATTGTATTCAACGGAAAACGTTTGAATGGACTGGCGCCATATCAAGTAACCCGTGGGGGAATTAGTCGTACGTTTCAAAATATCCGACTTTTTAATGAATTATCTGTTTTAGATAATGTGAAAGTTGCTTATCATTCATTAGCGAAGCATTCGATGTTTAGCTCGATTTTGCGTTTGCCTTCTCACTTTTCTGGTGAAAAAGAAATGGAAGAGAAATCTTTAGAGTTTCTCAAGCTTTTCGAATTGGACCAATACAAAGATGAGATTGCCAAGAATCTTCCTTATGGTAAGCAAAGAAGATTGGAAATTGCCCGTGCTTTAGCAGCGGGACCTCAATTATTATTGTTAGACGAACCTGCAGCGGGTATGAATCATAAAGAAACACACGATTTAATGTCATTAATCGCATTTGTTCGAGAAAAGTTCAATTTAACGATTTTATTAATTGAGCATGATATGAACTTGGTTATGGGTATCTGTGAAAGAATTTATGTGTTAGACCATGGGGTATTGATAGCTGATGGCACACCTGAATACATCCGTAACCATCCTAAAGTGATTGAGGCCTATTTAGGAGAGGAGGTTCCGAAATGACTTTACTTAAAGTAGATCAATTGGATGTTTACTATGGAAATATACAGGCACTAAAAGGAATTTCACTTGAAGTCAACGAAGGTGAAATTGTAACGTTAATCGGAGCAAATGGAGCGGGAAAAAGCACTCTACTAAAAACGGTTTCAGGATTACTTAAGCCCAAATCAGGAATCATTAATTACATGAATTCTTCAATCGCAGGTAAACCAGCTCAAGGCATTGTTAAAGCCGGAATTTCTCATGTTCCAGAAGGAAGACGTGTTTTTTCGAATATGACCGTTCTGGAAAATTTGGAGTTAGGGGCTTATCTACGAAAAGATTCAAAAGAAATAAGCAAAGATTTTGATAAGGTGTATGAACTTTTCCCTCGATTATTTGAGCGAAGAAAACAGATGTCGGGCACACTTTCGGGTGGGGAGCAACAAATGTTAGCGATGGGAAGAGCCATCATGGCAAAACCAAAACTTCTTTTGCTTGATGAACCATCCATGGGCCTGGCACCGCTTATGGTAAAGACTATTTTTCAAATTATTGAAGAAATCAATCGCGAAGGTACGACGATATTATTAGTTGAACAGAATGCCAACGTTGCCTTATCCATTGCAAACCGAGGCTACGTAATTGAAACTGGACGCGTGGTCGTTTCAGGGCCAGCTGCAGAGTTACAAGCAAGTGAGCAAATCAAATTGGCATACTTAGGGGGTATATAAGCAATTTTTGAAGGGAGTAGATTAAACGCTACTCCCTTTTTTATATGGATTGAATTAAAACGATGTTTGATAAAAAAATTAAGAAATGTCTTCAATGGGCTTATTAAAAATTGGTTCCTCTAAAGCTCATTATCATGCCAAAAATTTTGTGAAACGTGCAACTCCGACTTATATGGCTGAATTGAATACCCTTGTTCGATTAGCCAGGCAATGATTCCAGGTAAAGCTTTTGTGGTTTGTACACGATCATGGAGTAATACCACAATGTGTTGATCCTTGGCCCGAATGGCTTCTTCCACACCCTTTTTAACACTCGTGATAATTTGTTGGAAATTGGCTTCTGATATTTTCCAATCCAATGTATCGACATCCCAATCCCACATTTTGTAGCCTTCCTTTTTCAGTAAACTACGCATGGCAGACGTTACGTAGGGCTTACTTCCATAGGGGGTACGAACCAACGTAGGCTTGAACCCAGTCAGCGATTGAATCATTTCCGTTTCTTTCTTCATTTCACCTATGAACGCTGGTGCGGATGCATAAACGCTCTTACGGTCATGCGTCATGCTGTGAAGAGCGAGGGTGTGACCTTCATTATAAGTTTGCTGAGTCAATGATTTGAAACTTGAAATCTGATTTCCAACGAAAAAGAACGTGCCCTTTACATTATAATTTCTCATGATTTTTAAATGCTCGGATGTATAGCGATTCGGTCCATCGTCAAAGGTCAAATAAACAATTGGCTTTCCAGGCTCAGCAGGTGGAGTTGGTTTCGGTGATGCAGTTTCGTTACGTTTCTTCTTTATTTGTTGAATAAACTGCGGATGGCTCAGATGGGGGTATCGATCCGTATAAAGTCTTACTGTTAAGATGTCGGATAAGTAATCAACTTTGAAATCTGTGGATTCTCCTAACAAGCGAACTGGAATGTACAGAATATCGTCGATCATTTGGACCGCGTTGTCGGAAATAATCACTTGATTGACTGTCGTTTCAGTGGTTAGAAAATTATAAGAAATGGACGTATCATTTTTTGTGATTGTGATTTGTTTGTCTGACTTTTGAATGTCCGCATACAAATAACGTGACATTTTTTCGAATGGAACCAGTATTTGTGCGTTCTCTAGGCGGACTTCTTCTTTTTCGAACGCCAATAAACGGTCATGCAATGCGATGTACCGATTTGAATCTTCTTTAGCAAGACTGGGAGTTGGCAAAGAAAATAAAGTGAAAACAAGCACAACAAGGAACAACATCGGATATGTTAATTTCATCATTCATAACCCCTTTATCTATCAAACTTCTTAGTAAGTGTATGAAAGAAGGTCTTCAGATAGATTCGAAAAGGAGAAAAAATTTTCCGTTCGATTGCTTGAAAAATCGGCTTTAATTCCGAACTGAATGCCAATCTGGCATTTGTTGCATAAGATAGAAAAAGAATTGCAGGAAAGGGGTGTAAGTAGCGATGGGATTATTTATTAATTCAGATAAGCACCCGGATGTTTATAAAAATCATGGGCAAATACAAGAGCCCAATCAATCATTTTTCAAACAGAATCACTTAACTGATTTGTTGGAAGAACAGCAAAAAACAAGTGAAAAATTGCATCAGTCATTTAGTGAACTGAAAGATTTATTGGAAAATCAAGCTACGAAACAAACCAATCAGTGGAAGTTTTTCCAACATGGATTCAATGAACAAAAGAAAGTAAATTACCACCATGAAAAGGTTGAAAATCAAGTATTGGATTGGTTGAAGAAACTAGATGGAAAAAGTGAAGCTTTACAAACAACATTGGAAAATGAAACGTTAGGCAACAAAGATTTAATGAATTACATGAACCAGCTAAGCCTTTCAAATCAAGAGGTAGCGTATCGGATAGACAAAGTAGGGTTGAGAAATGAGCAACTGGAACAAAAGGTTGATGAGCAATTGATTCTCCAAAAACAGATGGCGCATCAAATGAATGCCCAAAAAAATACTCATACGGAAGTAATGAGCCGGCTTGATAACCAGGAAGCACTGACGGAAAAAATCTTAAGACAAGTTGATCATTTCCGATCCATCCTCTTCGAACGAACGAATTATTTAGCAGAAAAAATTGACACAGGGTATAACTACACAACCTCTTATATAACAAAACTGTTCACAGGGTCAGACCATCCATTGACACATTTTGTTATCAACCAAAAATCAAAAGACAACGAGAAAAAGAAGCCTTGAAGAAAAAGCGTAAGACGTGCCTGGCAAAGGGACGTCTTTTTGTGTGTTTTGGACGTGGAAATACTATGAAATGATTGAAATCGCGAATAGAAAGGCGAGAATCGCGAATAGAACTTCCAAAACCGCGAATAGATCCCCATCTACGACCTCAAAAGATTGACAGATGACCTTTTTATGATTAGAATCCTTAGTGGCTTACCTGTTTATCAGGCAGAGCGGGTTGGGAGAGGGCTAATTTTATAGAAGGTTGAAAACATGTTTAATTGGTTTGACCGATTTTTCGGTCTTAAAACGAACGGAACGACGGTAAAGCGGGAAGTAATGGCAGGAATCATCGGATTTTTTACGGTGGTTTACATCATTGCGGTCAATGCACTTATCTTGTCTGAAGCGGGAATGCCGCTCGAAGCAGCGATTGTTGCAACGATTGCAGCTTCTGTGTTCGGATGTCTGATTATGGGCTTCTGGGGGAATGTGCCAATTTTGCTTGTACCAGGAATGGGAATCAATGCGTTGTTTTCCTATACGATGGTTCAATCAATGGGTCTTTCCTGGCAGGAAGCACTGGCTGTTGTTTTTGTGTCTGGCGTCATTTTTGTGTTCATTGCATTTACGCCTTTCTCGAGAATATTAAGTGCTGCTGTACCGCATTCACTCAAAGAAGCAATCACTGTCGGTCTTGGATTGTTCCTTATGCTAATTGGTCTAGAAAAAGGCGGCATCGTCGAAAAAGGCTCAAGTTCCATTTTGGCACTTGGGTCTTTGGGTGAAGCACATGTGCTTGCGACTGTCTTGACGTTTTTAGTAGCAATCGTGTTGTTCATCCGCAACGTACCTGGGAATTTTCTCATCACGATTGTGTCCGGAACCATCATTGCGTATTTCTTCGGATTGATTGATGTCAATCAGACAGACAATGCCTCTTTAGGCTTGGCTGACGCATTTGGTGCATTTGGTGCACTATCATTTGAGAATTTCCTGTCCATGACATTCTGGATTGCAGTATTTTCGCTGACAATGGTCATTGTCTTTGAGAACATTGGGCTAGTCCATGGGCACGTTGGATTTATCAACCGTCCAGACAGATTTAGTCGTGCGTTTCAGGCAAACTCAGTGTCTGCGATGATGTCCGGTATTTTCGGTACGAGTCCGACTGTTGCTTCTGTTGAAAGTGCTGCCGGAATGGTAGCGGGTGGTCGAACAGGACTGACAACCGTGACTGCAGGATTGTTGTTTTTAGTGGCTGCGTTTTTCATTCCGGTTATCAAACTGATTCCGGATAGCGCCATTGCACCGATTCTAATCATTATCGGCAGTTTGATGCTGCAGAACATTCGCAATCTCGAGTTGAAAGACTTGAGCGAAAGTTTCCCTGCACTGTTCATCATTGCAATGATTCCGTTCACTTATAGCATTGCTGATGGCATTGCAATCGGCTTCATCATGTATCCAATCCTGAAAATTGCGATTGGTAAATGGCGAGAAGTCTCGCCGGCACTTTACGTTATTGCAGGATTGTTCCTGATGAATTTCGTTGTTCATGTCATAGGCTAATTCAAAAAATGCACCCGCATATAAATAGCGGGTGCATTTTTCTATTTTAATCTCTTAACTGCTCAATAAAGGCATTCAATTGATCGAACGTTCCTGCCAACCCGTGTTGAATGACTTCATGGGCATCCTGGAATACGGAATGCTCCTCTTCAGTGGCAGAGACTGGAATCCCTCGCATGGCTAGGACGGTTTTGCTGTTTTCATCTTCGTCAGTAACAATGATAATAACTGAATAAATACAAAGTTAACCATATAAATGAAAAAAGCCCAATAACAGTAACGTTATTGGGCTTGATGGTTATTTGTAAATGACGATTGAACCAACAGACTTATCAGCAGCTTGACCATTTACAGTGATTTTCAAACCCAAAGACTGCAAATCGCGACCTGCATCTGGCATAAATGAATTGCTATATGAATTTGCATCATCAAACAATCGAACGCCTTGTTGGCTTGCATAATTCAACGTTTGAGTTGGATAAATCAGATTCAATCCAGATGTTTTATTCAATCCGAATGCTGCATCCGCTAAATGGTAGCGAGAACTTGCTTGAACCGGTGTACCATTTTTAATGTTCCATGTTAAATCGGTTTTCGTATGTGCATCAACAACCCCTAAGAAACCATCTCCAGGGTGAACCCCAGTCCAGTTATCCGTGTAACTGTCATCCACATACCACACGACTAAACCACCATCATAGCTCATTAGTGAATTACCACGAGCAATGTTGCCTAAACCTGCATCCACACCTGCATGATTTCTCCACTCTAGTAAATAGTAATGATTCATTAATTTATTACCATTGAAACGCTCAAACCCATTCAAAGTGAACTTAGTTGGTTCTGTTTCGGCGCCATCTTCTACGATTGTTTGTCCATCAGCTACTACTTTCACATTATCCGCAAAGAAACCAAGTTCCGAAGTACCCCAGTCCGTTACAGAACGTAAACGAAGTTTAATGTTTTGGCCTGCATATTCACTCAAATCGAACGATTGTTCAGTCCAACCATTGGAATGACCTGTTAGTCCTGGCATTGAATTTAGGATTGTTGGATAACCTTCAGCCACAACATCACTTCTCGTGTTTGCATTACCAAGAGATTTCCATGTCGCACCGTTGTCCTTAGAAACTTGTACAAATGCAAAATCCCATTTTTCTTCAATTTCGTACCAAGCATCAAAAGTTAATGTAGCAGAAGTTTTTCCTGTCAAATCAACGTTTGTCACCATGTTTGAATCGCTTTCATCTTTTTGACCACCCCAGAATTCGAAGTTACCAGATTTAGGTGTGTTCACAGGTGTTTCTTTTTTCGGTATGTTGATGCGAACAACTTGGTTGTTTTTACCGAGTGGTGAATTTGCTTGATCTAATAAAAACTGTGTACCTTTCGAAGAAACATCTTTCCATTCTAATACGGCTGGTTCAAACCATTCGCCACCTAATGTAGATTGGAAATATTGCTTAGCCCACGGAGAGAATCCAGTCGGTTCTGTTCCAGGAATTTTACCAGCCCAAGAACCTGCAGACATAATGGACCAATAAGCAACAGCTTCGCCTGTTCCAGAATAAGCAGTGTCATATTCATCCGGTAAGCCTAAGTCATGACCATACTCGTGAGCGAAAACACCAGTTGCCCCATCTTCCGGCATAACTGTGTAATCGTAGAAGCCAGGAAGACCTGCTCCAAGTCCATCTGGATCCACAAATGATGCTGAACGATGTGACCAAACTGCGTTATCACCTAATGAACCACCACCTGCTTCTTGTCCCATCCCAGAGTGAATGATTTGTAAGTGATCGACTAAACCGTCTGGCTCCCAGAAGTTACCGTCTCCATCTAAATCATGTGAATCTTCTAAATCGTAATCTTGTAATGGGACACCTGCTGCTTTAGCCGCGTTATATACATCTTTTACTAATATTTTCGATCCGCCGGGTGCAACATTATCATGACCGCCATTAGTTCTATCAGCACCATAAAATGCTGCAGTACCAGGAAGTTTTAACCATCCATATGCTTTTCCTTCAATCGTATACGTACCACCAGATTGTTCTTCATAATATTGTTTCTGTGAAACAAACGTTTCTCCATTCGGACCTTTCACGCCATTTTCACCGAAAATCATATCTTCGAAATGCTTCGTGTTGTAATCCTCGTAGTAGTTGTCTGTTTCATTTGGTTGGAGATTATTATGTTCAAAATCCGAGTATTCTACCATTAGTGTTAATAGTTTACCTTGTTTCACTACACCTGGTGATGCCCCTTCTTCAACAGGATCTGGTTGTTTTTTTAGATGCCCATTTTTTTTGCCATTTCCCTTTAATAAACCATTATTGAATTCTTTCTGTTTCTTCGCTTCGGCTTGTTTCACCTGTTTCGCTAATGGATCATCACTTACTTTGTTACTAGAGTCAGATTGACCTTTAGCAGCTAAATAATTATGCAATCCCTGTTGTTTTTGTGCTTCTGATGCATTAGCTGGTATTACACCACGTTTCATTAATGCTTTGATTAATTTCTCGTCATTTACAATTGAGAGGTCAATAGATCCTGCAAAATGAGATTGAGCAGAATGTGATACTTGTTGATGAAGAGGCGCTTCGGAAATTGGGCTTGCAAAGCCACCGGACATACCGGATAGCAATGTTCCTGCAAACACAACCGATGTAATACTAGATTTCCAAAACTTTTTCAATTCGTAACCCCCTTGAGATAGTTAATCTTTATTAGAATATTTGCAAAAGTGAGTTAAAACAATGAGTTAAAATGCTTGTTTCTTTCTAATAGATTCAGAGTCTTTTATACTATTTTTTTGAATATTCATATTCTTTCTACTTAGATTTTCTCTTCTTTTTTACGAATTATCTTATAGCTCGAGGTTTTCCTCGTTTTTTTGCAGTCATAAAAATAAGGTTAGATCTTAATTAATGATTTGAATTATGTAAACATTTTCGAGGTGTTTTTTTATTCGATTCATTCATCCACATTTCAGATGTATTTTTATCCCCTTTTTATTTTGATTGTAAGTGGAATTAAAGCATCCTTTTTACTCTCTCTTCGTCATGTTAAATAAACTGTCAGAAAACGGGTGGATGGTATGAAAAAGAAGGTGGTCTTAGCTGGAGGAACAGGTTTTATTGGACAATACTTGGAGGGGAAATTCACCGATTTAGGGTATGAAGTGGTGATTATTTCAAGACAGCCTCACCATATTGCGTGGTGTAATCAGACGGGTATTATTAGTGCTTTGAATGGTGCGGAAATGCTGATCAATCTTGCTGGTAAATCCGTTAACTGTCGTTACAATGACAAGAATAAAGAAGAAATCATGAGTTCCCGTACGAAGACGACTCAAATACTTGGAAACGCTCTGTTGGCTTGTGAAACTCCACCGCCATTATGGATCAATTCAAGTACAGCAACGATTTATCGTCATGCAGAAGATCGTCCCATGACGGAAACAAATGGGGAAATTGGCAACGGTTTTTCGGTAGATATAGCCAGAGCGTGGGAGCAATCCCTATTCGATTATCAACTTCCACATACTAGACTAGTGGCTTTACGCATGGCAATTGTACTTGGTGCAGAGGGTGGCGTGATGAAGCCTTACTTCAACTTGGTGCGCTTCGGGCTCGGTGGGGCACAGGGGTCAGGTAATCAAATGTTTAGTTGGATTCATATTGAAGATGTGTACCAGATTATTCTATTCCTTCAAGAAAGAACCGACTTGGAGGGTGTCTTTAATTTGTCTGCTCCACATCCCGTTTCTAATCGTGAATTCATGGAACAACTGCGCAAAGCAATGAATCGAAAGCTTGGATTGCCTTCCCCAAAATGGATGCTCGAAATCGGTGCTATCCTTATACGAACTGAAACAGAACTCATCGTGAAAAGTCGTTGGGTGTTGCCGGAGAGGCTCGAGAAAGAAGGGTTTCATTTTACGTTCGAAACAATTGAGAAGGCATTTCATCAAATCATCCTAAAGCAACAATCCATTTCTTAAAACACAAAACCTCCAGAAGAATCAACGATTCTTCTGGAGGTTTTGTGTTTTCGAATTAAGCGTTTTTAAACTTATCTTTCAACAAGTCATTCCCCAAGTGCATAGACTGGTTTTAATACCAACTTAGTAAAGGGGAATACTTAGATATGATACATCCGCATACGGAATTACGTTATATAAATGATGAAATGGGTTTTGGTGTATTTGCGACTCAATTTATTCCGAAAGGAACGATTACATGGGCACTGGACGACCTCGATCAAATACTGGAGCCCGACTATATTCATACGGTTGACGAGTACAGAAGCGAGTTATTGAAAAAATATGCATATCGAAACCAAGAAGGGAAGTACGTTTTATGTTGGGATTTAGGGAGATATGTGAACCACAGTTTTCATGCCAATTGCATGGGGACCGCTTATGAATTCGAGCTAGCCATCAGAGACATTTATCCAGGTGAACAGTTAACAGACGATTATGGAACTTTGAATATTGATGAACCTTTCGATTGTTTCCCTGAAGACGGGACGGAGCGGACGAGAGTTTACCCAGATGACCTTCTCCGTTACCACGAAGAATGGGATATAGTGGTCAGTGACGCTTTACAATATTTTAATAAAGTGGAACAACCGCTTCAACCACTCATTCAACCTGAATTCGTCGAGAAAGTAAGAATTGCAACAACAAAGCATTATCTGCCGGATTCAATTAAGTGCCTATACTATAATCGTCACCAATAACAATGGTAGCGTCTAAATTTAAAAAGCTTTCTAACCATAAAACGATAAAACCTACTCAGGGGTTTTATCGTTTTTTATTATTCTCTAATGAAATAACAAAATACGAATCTCATTTCTAATACATTTACAGTAGAAATTAGGTTTTCGAATTCTTTAGTTCTGCAAAAAATGGTTTACCCCCTTTATTTCAAAAGTTGCACTTAATATGACCAATAATATTGTATGAAATAAAGAAAAATTGAACATGCTTGTGAAGAAAGTTTATGTAGTAATTGGGTTAATTTTCTTGTAACTGACAAAAGGATTACCAAAAAAAAGTAAAGTTAGCAAAAATAAAAACGAAACAGTAAATGAGGTAGTGTATGGGCTTTTTCGAAAAGAAAATTAATAATAAAATACAACCCAATTCTACTTCAACTAGTCAAAGGACGAATAAAAGTCCAACAAAATATATAAAACCAAATCTTCAAGAGAATATACAAATAATTAAAGATTCACTTGGGGAAAGCTCTGATATTATCATTCGAGAAATTAATATTGGAAAAGATGGATCCATTAAAGCCGCTATCATATATACAGATGGGTTAACTGACACACCATCATTACAAAACTTCATTTTGGAAACGCTCATGTTGGATACCAAAGGGACGGAATTGCAGGAAAAGATATCTCCAGAACAAAATCTTATTAGCGTTTTAAAAGATTTTGCCATGACAGTAGGGGATATAAAAGATTTAACCGATTTCGATGTGCTTTTTACTGGTCTTTTATCGGGAGATACGGTTATTTTAATCGATGGTTATAAGCAAGGTTTAATCATTTCCAACAGACATTGGGTTGATCGGGGAGTAACCGAAGCATCATCTCAGATGGTAGTCAGGGGACCACGCGAAAGTTTCTCCGAAAATTTGCGTGTAAATACAGCCTTAGTTCGCAGGAAAATTAAAGACCCAAATCTTTGGATGGAATCAAAAATTATTGGAAAACGAACGAAAACGAACGTTGCCGTGATGTATATGAACGGCATTGCAAATGACAAAATAGTGAAAGAAGTCTGTTTGCGTTTGGATAAAATAAAAATTGATGCAATTCTTGAAAGTGGAAACATTGAGGAGTTGATTGAGGATGCACCTTTATCACCTTTTCCCACAGTTTTTAATACAGAACGTCCAGATATAGTCGCTGCGGCACTATTGGAAGGGCGCATAGCTATTTTAGTTGATGGAACACCCTTTGTACTGATTGTTCCAGCAGTATTTGTTCAATTTTTTCAATCTTCCGAGGACTACTATCAACGTGCAGATATTGCGAGTCTTATTCGGCTTCTTCGTTTTTTTGCATTTGCAATTGCTTTATTGGCACCATCATTATTTATTGCAATCACCACTTTTCATCACTCAATGCTACCACCTGCACTCCTTATCAGTTTGACAGCCCAACGGGAAGGCGTCCCATTTCCGGCATTTGTTGAAGCAATAATAATGGAAGTCACCTTTGAACTTTTGCGTGAAGCAGGTATAAGAATGCCTAGAAACATCGGTGCAGCCATGTCTATAGTAGGGGCATTTGTTATTGGAACAGCAGCCGTTGAAGCAGGCATAATTTCTGCTGCGATGGTCATCGTAGTTTCAATAACAGCCATTTCAAGTTTTGTTTCCCCTACTTATGACTTGGCTATCGCTGTCAGGATGTTGCGCTTTGTATTTATGGCAATCGCAGCATCGTTCGGTTTGTTTGGAATTACGATAGGTTTAATTGCTCTTATTCTGCATTTATGCAGTTTACGTTCTTTTGGCATACCATATATGTCTCCATTAGCTCCATTTAATATTTCCGATCAAAAGGACACGTTTATTCGTTTGCCTAAATGGAAAATGTTTACTCGACCTCGCCTAATCAATCAACAAAATATGACTCGTCAAAAAGATTCCGCCTCTGCAAAACCACAACCAACAAAAAATGAGGAGTATGAAAGGGAGTAAACGATGAAAAAGTGCATGTTTGTACTGCTGATTCTCAGCCTCTTTCTTACGGGGTGTTGGGACCGGAGGGAATTAAATGAGCTTGGCATTACATTAGCATTAGGCATCGATAAAGTAGAAGATGAATACCAAGTAACTGCTCAAGTGGTTGTACCTTCTGAAATATCAGCGAAAGCAAGTACTGGGCGTTCACCGGTAACCCTGTTTCAGGCGAAAGGGGAAACGGTATATGAAGCTCTTCGAAAAATGACAAAGAACTCGCCACGAAAAATATATCCTGGTCATCTTCGAATGCTTGTGATCGGTGAGGATTTAGCTGAAGAAGGTATAGGCGAATCCTTAGAGTTACTGTCAAGAGATTGGGAACTTCGATCTGATTTTTATGTTGTTATTGCTAAGGATGTGACCGCGGAAGAGATACTAAATGTCACAACAACTCTTGAAGCCATACCCGCTAATAAAATGTTTAACACGCTTAAAACGTCAGAAACTGCCTGGGCCGCAACGAACGGCATTATATTAGATGAGCTGATAACAGATCTAACAAATGAAGGAAAAGAAGCGGTATTAACGGGGATTCTAGTAACAGGGAACCAAGAAATAGGAACAAGCAAACAGAATGTAGAATCAATTACTCCTGAAGCGCGAATTATATATGATGAATTAGCTGTGTTTAAAAAAGATAAACTGTTGGGCTGGTTAACTGAAGAGGAAAGCAGAGGATATAATGACATCACCAACTCAGTGAAAAATACAGTAAGTGTAATATCTTGTCCTAAAGAAGGAAAAATTTCTATAGAAATCATTCAGTTAAAATCTGACGTTAAAGGTAAAATGAATAAAGGAAAACCCGAAGTAGACGTCAATATTAAAGTAAAAGGAAATGTAGGGGATGTAGAATGTCCAATTAATCTTAGTGAACCAAAAACATTTGCTGAGCTAGAGAAAATTACGGAAAAAAAAATGGAAGATACCATTAATCAGACCATTGAATCGGTACAAAAACAATATGAATCAGACATATTTGGATTTGGTGAAGCCATTCATCGATCCAATCCGAAAGAATGGAAAAAGATTAAAAGGCAGTGGAGGGATGAAGGATTTTCTGAGTTGTCAGCGAACGTTAAAGTTGATGTGAAACTTCAGCATACGGGTACAGTAACTAATTCCTACCTAGAAGATGTAAAGGAAATTAAATAATCATGTTGAAAAGTATAGGAATACTCCTGATTGCTGTTACCATTCTGTGGATTGAAGTTCCTCCTCTATTGGAAAAAAAGTATAAAAAAGAGTTGCTTGTGTTTGCTATACTTCTTGCTATTGCCGTAGGAATAAGTATTACACTAGGAGTTGGAAAATCTATTCCAACTCCATTAGATTTACTCACTTTTGTGTTCAAACCTCTTAATGATGTTATTGCTCATTTGTTAAAGTAAAAGAACAGTGTGGAGCGGAAGGTATGATATGAAATGATGCAAGACGTTAAAATAAACTCGTACCAATTTCTAATTTTAGTTATTTTTTTTACGATTGGTACAAGTCTCTTAACTGTACCATCAGTATTAGCAGCCGACGCGAAACAAGACGCTTGGATTGCCGCTATAATTGGTACGGGAATCGGGTTATTGTTCATATGGCTATTCATCACTATAGCTCTTTGGTTCCCTCACCTCACCATTATCCAAATCAATGAAAAAGTATTTGGAAAATGGATAGGTAAAGCCTTTTCTGTTTTTTTTGTACTCACGACTTTACTTTATACTTCAGAACTTTTGTTTTATTGTGGGACATTCCTAAACATCCATGCGCTGCCAAGTACTCCAATGGTAGTCCTTAGTATTCTTATGGTGGGGGTAGTGGTGATGGGAGTCCGTCTTGGATTGGAAACCATCGCTCGTTCTGCAGAAATCTTAATTGCCGTTTTCTTCGTCCTTTTTTTCATTTTAGTGGTGTTTATTTCACCTGAAATCAAGTTTGAAAACATACAGCCTGTATTTGAGGTGGGTACGAAAAAGATCGTTCAATCATCCTTATTTTATTTCGTAGTATCTTCAGTTAATGCCGTTATTTTATTAATGATTTTTCCTTCCTTTATTAACAAAATGAAACAAGGTAAAAAATCCTTTTTATTCGGAAACTTAATAGGTGGCATCGTCATTATTATTATTACATTTTTGAGTGTTGCTGTATTAGGTTATGAGAATACTGCAAGACAGTCTTTTCCTAGCTATGAATTGGCTAAAAGGATAAATGTTGGGGATTTTGTACAGCGTATCGAGGGGTTAATGGCTACACTTTGGATTATTGCGCTCTACTTTAAGACAGTACTTTATTTTTATGCTTCCGTTTTAGGTACGGCACAAATTCTAAATTTGAAAGATTACCGCCCTTTAACACTCCCCTTAGGCATGATTGCTGTTGTCCTTTCTCTCGTGATTTATCCTAACGTCATTTACCAACAAAAATGGGACAGTACAACGGGTAATTCCTTATCATTGTCATACGGATTTTTTTTACCTCTTTTGCTGGTAGTTATATATGGGTTACGAAAAAAGAAATTAAAAAAAGAGGCCAGAAATCCTTAGGAAAAAATTTGCTAAAAGCCAAGTTGGAAATGTATTGCCAACTCAGTGACAGGTACCCGGGAGTCCTATTGGAGCGGAAGGTATGATATGAAATGATGAAGGATGTAAAAATAAATTCGTACCAATTTCTTGTTCTAGTCACCCTATTTACGATTGGTTCGAGCATCTTGCTTGTACCATCAGGCTTAGCTCAAAATGCGAAGCAAGACGCTTGGATTGCCGCGATATTCGGGATGGGGATTGGGTTACTAGTCATTTGGCTATTTTGCACAATAGGGAAATGGTTTCCAAATCTCACTTTTATTGAAATCAATAATAAACTCTTTGGGAAATGGATAGGGACAATATTTTCTCTTTTATTTGTGTCGCTTTCTTTTCTTTATACCACTAATCTTCTAGCTCATTCTGGAACTTTTCTAAATATCCATGTGCTGCCAACTACTCCAATGGTAGCGCTAAATACACTTATGGGAATGATTATCATGATGGGTGTTCGTCTTGGGTTAGAGACAATCGCTAGGTCGGCCGAAATCTTAATTGTTGTTTTCTTCTTCCTATTTCTCATTTTAGTGGTGTTTATTTCACCAGAAATCAAGTTTGAAAACATACAACCTGTATATGAGGCAGGAACAAAAAAAATTGTTCAATCATCCCTGAATTTAGTGGTTTACTCTTCTGTCAATGCTGTTATTTTGGTAATGATTTTTCCTGCATTTATAAACAAAGCTAGACAAGGAAAAAAATCCTTTTTAATTGGAAACTTAATAGGTGGAATCGTCACCATCATCATTACATTTTTGTGTGTTGCGGTATTAGGTGCCGAGAATACTACAAGACAGTTATATCCTGGCTATGAATTGGCTAAAAGGATAAATATCGGGGATTTTGTACAGCGTATCGAGGCGTTAATGGCCGCCTTTTGGATTATTGCGCTCTACTTTAAGGCGACCCTTTATTTTTACGCTTCCGTTTTAGGGATTGCACAAATTTTAAATTTAAAAGATTATCGTCCCTTAACTATACCGTTAGGCATGATTGCCATTGCCCTTTCTCTTGTGGTTTATCCAAACGTTATCTACCAAAAAAATTGGGACAGTACAACGCTTGTTTCATATTCATTATCAATAGGATTATTTTTACCTCTTTTGTTAGTAGTTATATATGCGTTACGCAAAAACCAATTAAAAAAAGAATCCTGAACATCATTAATATCGTCAAAGCTTATTCGACAATGCATGATCTACTCAGTAACTGAAACCTGGGAACTCTTGAAGAGGAATTTTAGTATGATGCATTTGGGTGTGAGTAAAAAGTAAATGGAATAACTTATAATAATTTTATATATTGTCCACTAAACACCCATCTTCTGTTTTCGAAGATGGGTGTTTGCAATCGACTATGTTCGTGACCTTCTCCTCAAGGGTATGAATCGTTATCATATCGAATTGGAAAATGACGAAACCTTTTTTAAATGACATACCAGTATATAAATTTAAAAAAGCGAACTCCTTTAATTTATGGAGTTCGCTTTTATTCATGTATGCAATCAAGTTAAATCTCGATAATGATAGGTAGAATCATCGGCTTTCTTTTCGTTTTTACAAATATAAACTTCCCTAAGGTAGCTTTAATGCTTTGCTTCAGTACGTTACGCTGACGTCCATTCGCTGATTCAGTTGTTTGGATGGTAGTCAACACTAATCGATCCACTTCCTTCATCAGTTCTTCAGCATCACGTGCATAGACGAAGCCCCGGGAAATGGTATCAGGTCCGGAAATAATTTGACCATCGGACTTACTGAGAGTAATGACGATGACAATCATCCCGTCTTCAGATAGAAGCTTGCGATCCCGCAACACAATGTTTCCTACATCCCCAATCCCTAATCCGTCGACAAAAATGTTGCCGGAAGGGACCTTTCGCGTTTGGCGTGCAATGGAGTTGTTTACGTCTACTACGTCTCCATTGCTGATGATAAAGACATTTTCTCTTTCCACACCAACTGATTCGGCTAATAACCGATGCTGATGTAGCATTCTGAGCTCTCCGTGAATTGGGATAAAATATTTCGGTTTCATCAACGTCAGCATCAGTTTCAATTCTTCTTGGCAGGCATGTCCGGAAACATGCATCCCTGTAGCACTACCAGAACCATAAATGACTTTTGCTCTTAACCGATACAAATTATCGATAACTCGTGAAACATTCCGTTCATTTCCAGGTATAGGTGACGAAGCGAAAATCACAGTATCTTCAGGCAGGATTTCTACTTGACGATAGTTGGAGCTTGCTAAGCGCGATAAAGCCGCCATGGTTTCCCCTTGGCTTCCTGTACAAAGAATAGCTACGTTTTCTGGAGCCATTCGCTTGATATCATGCGGGTCAATAATCATGCCCTCGGGAACATTTAAATAGCCCTTCTCCATAGCAACAGAAACCACATTCACCATACTGCGTCCGAGTAGGACAAGTTTTCGGTTTGTTTTTTGGGCGGCATCCACGACTTGTTGAACTCGATGAACATTGGATGCAAATGTTGAAATAAATACTTTCCTGTTCGCTTTGCGGAAGGCATCTTCAATGTGTCCGCCAACTAAAGATTCTGATGGAGTAAATCCAGGACGTTCCGCATTTGTACTTTCTGATAATAATACAAGAACACCATTCTTGCCGATTTCAGCCATTTCATGAATGTCCGCATATTCATTATTCACTGGAGTTAAATCGAATTTAAAGTCCCCGGTATGAACAACCGTACCTTCAGGTGTGTGAAAGGCAATTCCTAAACAATCTGGGATGCTGTGGTTTGTTTTAAAGAAGGTACATGTAATGGCATTGAAGTTGATTTTTGACTTGGAATCAATCAAATTCATTTCAGTTTGTCGTAATAGTCCGTGTTCTTTCAACTTGATTTCAATTAATCCCAACGTCATTCTTGTGGCATAAATCGGCATATTCAATTGTTTTAATAAGTATGGGATGCCCCCAATATGATCTTCATGACCATGGGTAACAATTAAAGCTCGAACCTTTTCCTTGTTTTCCTGTAAATAGGAAATATCTTGAATGATTAAATCTATGCCAAGTAAGCTTTCATCTGGAAATTTAGATCCGCAGTCGATGACTACGATATCGTTTTCAACTTGCAGGACATACATGTTTTTTCCGATTTCATTTACGCCGCCAAGGGCGAAAATGGATAATGAGTTTTCTATCGTTTCCAAATTAAATATCCTCCTATTTTAAATCGCTATAAGAAGTATTCCCACGCGCCTTTCTTTTTATGAGGATTAGGGAAAAGTTTCTGTATCAAAAAAGGACAACGAATATCATGTAGCGACTGAAAACAACGCACAAATCCTATTAAGAGACATTGGATGTATAGATAGAAAACAAAATGAAACGAACCACCTTTTACACGAATAAAAGATGGTTCGTTTGATTAATGCTGTTTCTTTTTTGGCTGCTTGATAATGGATTTTCCTTCATTTTCCACATGGTACTCTTTTTCGATTTCCTCATTCAACGTTTCATCTTCAAACTTATTATCAAGAAAAACTTGAACGCCGTTTACACTGACAATCGTATTGGCAGGGTCAGAAAAAATCTCTTTTTCACGATTACTGCTCATCGGTATTCACTCCAATTGGGTATCGCTTAATTAGCTTTTGTTTCTATTCCCTTGAGTTGCTGATTTCCCATCTTGCTTTCCAGTTTTATTGCCGAGTTAGGGAATTCGCGAGAAAACTCTTCTTGCTTATGCTGGAGTTTTTGTTTCAAAGCTTTCGGTGTTTGTGCAACGAATTTTTATTGTTGCTTGATGTTGTCTCTCCCCATATAAGAAAGTATGGCTTAAAAAAGGGATTTTGATGTAACTGAAAAATATCCTATTAATCTTTTATTAACGCTACGCGATAGGGAAACAACTTAGCCTCCATTATGCCTTCTTTTATTGCGGGGTCGTTTTCCATCAAAGTATTTGCTTCTTCTTCGGAGTGATGCTGAACATATTATTTTCTTTATCAGTCCAATTTGATTCTTCAAGTAATGAAGGAATTAATTTCAGTTGATATAAAAATTGCATTTTTCCCACTGCGAAACCTCCAGTATATATTCTACAATTTAGTCACCAATTTCTTTGAATTAGGAAAGCAATCAAAAACAGCACGATAATAATTGATTAATTCACCTATGCACAATGGAAGTCATAGACATATACATAATCATAAACTTAATAATTTGCCCTAAATAAAATTAATGAGGCATTTTTATTTGTTTTGCAATGACAAGACAGAAGAAAGGGGAAAACGGGATGAAAGATGAGTATTTAATCTCATTAGTTGGAAGGTCAGTTCAAGTTTACAAAGGTGGTCCCGATTCAAATGTAGGCGTTTTACTGGATGTCAACGATGATTATTTAACCCTACAAAAAGAAGATGGCGAAATTATTTATTACAAAACCGCTCACATTAAAAGTATTAAAGAAAATTCCCAGATTCGATTTAATTCTATTTTAAGAGTGTATGATTCCAATTACCTAGTTAAAGCAGCCAAGTTTAATGAAGTTGCGGGTCATTTCAAAGATCAAATTATCCAGATTAATGGGAAAGGTCCAGAATCCAAGTTTGGGACACTGATTGATGTAAAGGACGACTTCTTTGTTCTTCATACTGAGCAGGACGGATTAATTTTTTACAAAGAACAACATATCAAAAGTTTTAGTCACGCTATACCCACGACCAATAACGTCGATGTAAAAGATGAGGAAGTAAAGGTAGAGGAAACGTTAACGGACGAAGCTACTGAAGATGAAGCAATCTTAAAAATGAACGAAATAAAAGATGTTTATGATCAAATTACTGCAGACAATACCAATGGTTTATTGAAAAATCTGACATACTCTTGGATTAAAATAAATAGAAAAGGTCCGGAAAGTATAGAAGGTCTATTAACCGAAGCCAATGATGAATACCTAGTAATGGTTGTTAACAACGAAATCTTCCGAATTGCTAACTATCATGTGAAAAATTTCAGTCTAAATATTAATAAATCAGAAGAGAAAAAAACTGAAGAAGAAAATGCCAAACAAACTGAAGAAGAAAATGCCCAACAAACAAAGTCAAAAAAAGGCAAGGAATCAGACGGAGACCAAGAAACATCAAAAAACTCGTCAAAAAAAGGCAAGGAATCAGACGGAGACCAAGAAACATCAAAAAACTCGTCAAAAAATGGCAAGCAATCAGATGGAAACCAAGAATCATCAACCTATACAAGTTCAACCTATACAAGATTAACGTATGAAGAAGAATTGTATCTTGCGATGATGCGAAGAAATAAACGCATGAAGAGAAAAGCACAAAAAAGGAAAAAGTAATCATCCTACAAAAAAAGGATGAAAGACCTGTAGTTGAACAAACTGCAGTCACAGTCGTCTTTACCATCCACTCTCAATAGAGTCGCAGTCAATACAAATTGAACGTAATAATAAGAAAAAAATGAAATTCCGTTTTAATGGGATTAATCCAAATGCATAAATATGAACTTGTTAATACATTTACAATTTTTGCACTCACAACTTTGTTCATCCTTTGGAGACCCCAGGGAATAAATGAATCCATCCCTGCACTTTGTGGAGCACTTCTACTTATTGTTGCAGGTGTGGTGCAATTTAGTGATGTTCTTGAAATATTTAAGCTGGTAAGCGGACCATCCATCACGATCATTTCGACAATTGTCATTTGTATTGTTTTGGAAAGTAAAGGAGTTTTCTGGGGGGTTGCGGTTAATCTGGCTAATTAAGCAAAGGATCTGGACTAAAACTATTCCTGTATGATTGTGTTTTTAATGACCATCTTCTTCAATAATGACGGAAGTATTCTGATTACCACTCCAATCATCCTACATATCGTAAGCATGTCTCGGTTGAAACACATCAAAAATTGCCTAATTTATTCGCAGGAGTATTTATTGCGACGTCTGCCAGTTTGCCAATCGGTGAGAGAGTAATATAGCAAATCTAATTGGTTTAAAAATGGTTGGTTTAGATTTGATTTCCTATAGACATTTCGCTTTCGTTCCTTCCATGATTGGAATTGCGACGCTTAATTTACTTATCGATCTTCTTTTTAAGAAAGAAATACCGAAGACCAGCATTATTGGTTATTCCAGCGACTCTTTTCGTCACGTTAGTTATATTTAATTTGTGGCTTCTCTTCATTTTATAAGTAAAGGAGTTGAATAAATGAATAGTCTCGATTCTTATATAGGTCAAATAATAGATGTTGAAGTATCCTCCAAAAAATCAATCATAGGAAAGCTTCTGGAAGTAGGTTCGGATATTATTGTCCTCTTTAACGGTCAACATTATGTGTATTTGCCAGTCGTGCATCTTATCTCCGTAAAAAAAGTGGAAACAACGTATACTGAAGAATACATTAATAATGATATGTCACCGTTTGAAAAAGAGGAAAAGCAGCTATCCATGAAACAGATATTAACGAACGCGTCTGGTAAATTTGTAGAACTTTTTTTAACCGGAAGTCATACAGTACATGGTTATATCCGATATGTCAAAGAAGACTATATTGTGTTCGATTCGCCAGCATTTAAAACGATTTACATTCCAATCGTCCATCTTAAATGGCTAATCCCCTATATCAACCAAACCCCTTATCAAATTAAGATAGGTCAACAACTTAATTCTTCTGACGAATCATTCGCTCACACGTTTAAAGAGCAAATAAAAATGCATATCGGGAAAATAGTGCTATTTGATTTAGGAAAAGATTCCGGAAAAATAGGGATTTTAAACCAAGTCGATCCTGTTTTGGTGGAGTTGGTTACAGGGAATGGGAAAACCATTTATTTGAATATGACCCATCTCAAGTCAATGCATGAAGGAAAATAAAAACAGGCATTTGTGCCTTTTATATAGAAAAAGAAGCAGGCATCCCCTTAGGAATCCTGCTTCTTTTCATGTGAGTTGAGAAAAAACTATTTGTTATTTTTTCGTTTTTGAGCAGTTTGGCTTTGCCCTGATTGTGTGGCTTTATTAATGATTTCAGTCAATTCACGAGAGAATTCTTCTCGCCCTGTTAGAGCACCATTTGTTTGCCCAGTTTTTGGTGGTGTTTTCGTTTTGTTTCGGTTGTTGTTACCTGAAGAGTTACCTGAAGAATTCTGATTGTTTTTTGGCATTTGATCATGTCTCCTTTCAAGTTGGCCGTACATAGTAAGTATGGCTTAAAATGTATTTCTTCATGTATGGTCATAAAATTTTTCTGAAATAATTTTATCGATAAAAATTATTTATTTTTTATTAAATTATCGATAAAAATAAAGATGAATAGAAAAACAAGTTTGCAATTATTCATCACATTTCCGGCATAAATATTCACCAGTTGTTATACTAACAAGGTACTGCTCTTCACGAAGTAAAGGGGCATGAAAAAGGATGGGAATAACTTGAATCAACTAGAACGAACAGGTGAATTTATTTATACATACGCATACACCAATGACGAAGAATCTTTATGTCATTTGGAAATGCGTTCATTTTTTGATATGGATACACATACTAAAATAATCAAAAGCTCGAATGAAATAAATCCGAGCAGAAGTCCATTTATGAAAGAACGAATAGAAGTAATTTTTGAAGGTGATGAGCTCTCGGATATTTTGAAGCAAGTGGAAGTCGTAAATATGATGGAATCCACTTTTAAAGTCATTTTTGTCAAAATCAATGACTTGGCTCTAACGGAAAAAGTGGACTACCAACAAAAGCGAGAAATCGAACGTGAAATTGGAATGATCATTGAAGGGGAAGCAGATGTTCATCACCCCGATATGACATTTGGATTAGTGCCATTCGATGGACGTTGGTATTTTGGGGAGTACCTAAAAAGTGAAGCTGTTTGGTTGCACCATTTAAAAAAACCGCGTGAGTATTCAACAGCACTTAGCACACGAGTGGCCCGTGCGGTGGCAAATATTGCCGTTCCAAAACCAGATGATGTGAAAGCAATCGATCCGTGCTGTGGAATCGGTACTGTCCTGGTAGAAGCACTTTCAATGGGAATCGATATAGTCGGCCGCGATATTAATCCGTTGGTCGTTCTAGGATCACGTGAAAACATTGCGCATTTCGGATTAACAGGGGATGTTGACCTTGGCCCAATCGCGGAAGTGACGTCTAACTATGATGCCACCATTATTGATATGCCATACAATCTCTACACACATGCCACACCTGAGGATCAACTATCCATCCTCAAGCATGCACGGCCTTTTTCTAAGAAGCTCGTGGTCGTTACGATTGACACAATCGATCACATGATTGAAGAAGCGGGTTTTCACATCATCGACAGATGCGTAGCCAAAAAAGGCATATTTTCCAGAGAAATTTTAGTGTGCCAGTAACTTGAATTAATAAAGCCTGTCCTCCAATTTAATGGGAGACAGGCTTTTTTTAAGAAGAGTTTATAGGTAACTTATACAATTCTTTATCGTGCATTTGAGCTTACCGCATGTCCCGCATTAGCCAACAATTAATCAGTAATGTTCCAAAACCAAAAGTAATTAGCACAGTCAGTCTTGCAATAAGATATTCCTACACTTCATTGATCCCTTACCAATATATTAATTTTTATTCGTTTTATCATAACATCGTTATGTTTAGTTGGATAGTTTTACCATATAAGGAGCCGTTCTACTGTCTATTCAAGAAGCAGTCTTTTTCTGTAATTTTAATTGTTTTGTTAAAACATATAAAACTACTAGATTTCTTATCGTAACTGGAATGTGACTACTATAAGTGGCATAGGATAAAACCAAACACAAAAAGAAATGGTGATGTTATGAAAGTATTGGTAACCGGTGGTGCGGGCTTTATAGGTTCTTTTATTGTAGAAGAAGTAATGAATATCGGATGGGAGCCCATTGTAGTCGATGACTTGAGCACAGGCAATTTGAGCTTTGTGCCGAAAAGTGTGCCTTTTTACAATATCGATATTCGTTCCGATACCTTGGAACAGGTTTTTCGCATGCACAATCCAGAAGTCGTCATACATCAAGCGGCACAAGTGTCTGTGGAGTTTTCAACACAACAACCTTTGACAGATTGCGAGATTAATACGTTAGGAACGTTAAATATATTGAAGCTTTGCGCAAAATACAAGGTTTCCAAACTAGTATATGCTTCATCAGCAGCGGTATATGGATCGGCAAAAGAGATGCCGTTGAAAGAAGAACATCGTATTTTGCCCATTTCTTTTTATGGACAGTCCAAATATTCTGCCGAGCAGTACATTCACTTATTCCATCAACTGTACGGATTGCCTTACACGATCCTTCGCTATAGCAATGTCTATGGTATGAGACAGAATATGCTTGGCGAAGCAGGTGTTGTGAGTATTTTTATTAATCAAGCCATTCGTAATACAGGGGTCACCGTTTACGGTGACGGTAGCCAGACAAGGGATTTCATTTTTGTGAAGGACGTGGCAAAGGCAAACATACAGGCAGTAGCATTTGGCGGGAGTGGAGCGTTTAATATCAGTACGAACCAGCCCATTTCGTTAAATAAACTGCTTGCCATTTTGCAAGAATCGATTCATCGGCCATTAGACATCACTTACACAGATTCTAGAGCCGGGGATATTAAGGACAGTTCTTTATCCTTCGACAAGGCAAGGGAGTTCCTGCAATGGGAACCTCGAACTAGTTTTGAAATTGGTTTGAAAGAAACAGTAGCCTATTATCAAAATCAAGTTCCCAAATAAATTTTGTGTAAAGAAACTGGTGAAATGAAAAATCTAACCGTATTGCTCACAACAGAAGGTACGTATCCTCTTCATGAAGGCGGAGTGAGTACGTGGTGTGCACTTTAATAAAGAAAGTTCAAAATAATGGGTTGGTGTCGGTTTATTTAGAGCCGGCCCTATATCGACGGAATTTGTTGGGGAAATCCACCTTTTTCATTGGCTGAAAGCACGCTTGGACAGTTCATATGATTCAACACTTAACCTTCCTTCAGAAAAAATTTCATTTGAAGGTTTTTTTGTTGTTGGAACAAACGCAGGAGAAAGAAAGACAAGCTTATTCTTTAGCCGAAGATATTGCGGGAACAAGAGGGTTTCTTCTATATAATATCCCTAAAGATTATGTGGAAGATGTGAATGCTGCCTACTGAATAGATGGATACCAATTATTCCATGAGGTAAGATGAAAATAATGGATGCAAAAGATGAGAGCATGCAGGAATTATATTAGAAAAAATTGAATTTAGTTGTTAAAGGGGGCTTTTTATGTTGATTGATTGGAACGAATTGAATGTACTCGCAATTATTATTGGTGGTTTATTGTATATGGTGTATGGAGGTGTTTACTACTCCATTAGATTGGGTGGAGATAAACATCCTGAGAAGAAACACAATGAAATTGAAGGTCCAATGAAGTATATCTTTTCGGGGATTGTAGCTTTCATTAGCTCATTCATCATCGCTATCTTTGTACAAGCAACAGGTGCTGAAGGATTTGGACCAGGGATACTCGTAGGGTTTATGGTGGGGCTTATCATCACACTGGTATACATAAAAAATAGATTGTTTGGACTTATGACGAATCAATCTTTGATGGTAGCTATTGGAGATCATTTAGTGATTTTCACCTTATTGGGTGCATTGCACGGATTTATGTTCTGAATGTGAGCATCATGCAGTTGTTTTACTGCAAAAAGCGGGCGGATATTACAAAAAATTACAAAAACTGTAGTCAGATAAGTTTTGTAGAGTTATACTAATGAAAAGATTCCAATTAGTTTGACATTGTTACATAGGTAAACATTTTACCAATTGTATTATGTGTATACCACAAAAAACATAGTTTTGGGGAGAGAATAAGACATGAGAAAACTGTTGGCAATTTTATTTGCGGTATCATTATTCTTTAGCTTAGGAACAAATGCTTCTGCAGCAGAATATGATAATTCTGTTTTGAAAGCACTTGAGCTTATCGAATCCACAAACAACGCAATCGATGTAAAGATTGAAGAAGGTGTTAAAGCAGCAGATGAGCTACAAACTCAATACTTGAAGGACATTCGAAAAAGTAAAAGTGCATCTGAATTCCTTCAATTAACAAAAGCATATAATGCTAACCTTGATGTGATTATTGACGATGTATATAATGAAACACTTAAAATGTCTGCAGATACTATTGAACTATCTGCTGAAGCTGGAATAGAAGCAGAATGTTCTTGGGTACTGGTACGCTTTGCACACCGTTTGGTTTGGATTGATCCGATTCGCGTAATTGGAATTGGTGGGCACTAAAACATCGCAATTATTATTTAATAAATCTCTATTCATTTATTTAAATATTGGTATAATTAGAAAAATGAGTTCTTTTATAGAGCTCATTTTTTTGATAAGTTTGCATAGAGGAGATTTTGGTATGAAAGGTTTTAGTATTGGGAAAAGAGGCACGTTCCTAGATAAAGTTGAATATGACAAAAATGAAATAAGCTTAGTAGCAGATGGAGACGGGGTTGAAGTATTGCTTCAATCTATTGAGAAGGACAGATTGTTCTACATTTACCCGGCTGAAAATCCAGAAGTTATGGAATTTTATTTAATCTTATCTGGAGAAGTTATCTGTGAACAGGATGGCGAAAGAGTTGTACTCGGCCCTCATGATTCCTTCACAGTTAAAGGAATAACTGAGCCTATTCATTTTACAGCCTTATCTGACGTTACCTTCTTATGGGTAATAACGGAGCCAACTTTTGTGCATTTAAGTAAAGAAATATCTTCTTTAATGGAGATTGTCAAACAGGTTGAATTAATGGATCGACATACATATATGCATAGTGATCGAGTTGCTACTTATGCATTAAAAATAGCTAGAAAATTTAAATTAAATGAAGAACAATTGGAGAATCTTGCAACGGCCTCTTTTTTACATGACATTGGAAAAATTCATATTCCAAAAGATATATTGAATAAACCCGATAAACTGACTTCTGAAGAATATGAAGTGATAAAAAAACATCCATCCGATGGGGCAGAGATGATAAAAGGCAGCGTTTACGAAGATATTGCGCCTATTATTGAGCAGCACCATGAACGTTTAAACGGAAGCGGCTATCCAAAAGGATTGAAAGATGATGAAATACTCCTCGAAGCTCGCATTATTGCTGTCAGTGATACATTCGATGCAATGACGGAAGACCGTGCGTATCGTAAAGCGTTCAGTGCTCAATACGCTTTGGAAGAATTGAAAAAACTATCGGTCACTCACTATGATAAAGAAGTAGTAGATAAATTTGAACAGGTGTTAAAAGAAGATGGCATTGTATAAAAAATGATGTGTATGTATAGCTAGCCATCAATCTATAGAGGTAACAAATCAGACTTGTCATAAACGACAAGTCTTTTTTGTTCTTCGCATGTATTAGAAGCATAGAGTGATAGGGTGTTGAATTTTCAATCAGTTTGATTCGTTACGTAAGTCATCAACTTTTGCTGCAATGCAAGCATATCCTTATCCTCTACCAAATTAGCTAACATTCCTTTAATGACAGGGGTTCGGGGCTTGTCCTTTTTTAGTTCTTCAGCAATTACATCTAGCGTGACGAGTATATCGTTATCGATTGTGCTGTTCCTGCAATCAAGGACTTCCTGAAGGAGGACTTGACTGGGCGAACTATGAGCTGCATTTTGCAATAAACTCTTATCTAACATAGAAAGGCTTAAAAAAGGGTGTGGTTGTTTGGATAATAGGGACAACACTAGATCATCTATTCGTTCCATGATAAAAACTGATAATTCATTGGTATCCAATTGTTGACGATGAGTCAGGATGATTTCGATATAGCCATGAATGAGCCCTTTTACCATGACGATCAGATCGGCAACATACGGTTGAACATCTTTACCATAAGTATCCACAAAAATTTTGTGCAAAATCGTATGATGATGTTCCTGCATGGAAGCTAACAGCTCTGTCATATCTTTGTTCAAAGGATTTGTCTGTTCTCGAATTTGCATCAAGATAAAGTCCGCATGGCGTTCAATTTCTTCAAATTGTATGACTAATAACTGATGGAATTTTTCTTTGGGAGATACTCGTTGTATGGTGTCAAGCTCTGTAAATCTTTTCGATATTTTACTGAAAAAATATTCAAAAATCGAAACAAGCAATTCATCTTTGGATTTAAAAGATAGGTAAAAAGAACCTTTGGAGATGCCGCAAGCATCGGTAATTTCTTGAATGGATGTTGATTCAAATCCTTTTGAGGCGAATAAGTGAAGAGCCTTTTCAATGATTAATTGTTTCTTATTTGTCATATTTAAGCTCCTTTTCCGAAAAAACGATGTAAAATTATAGGTTAATAGTTGACCTTTGAATGACCAGTCAGTATTATTATGATTGATTATGACCAGTTGGTCAAATAAAGCAGGGTGGAAGTGAACTGACACAATGAACCACATCATTAATTTTGTGTTGAAGAACAAATTTGCAGTATGGTTAATGACCATTGTTATAATAGTAGCCGGCTTAACAGCAGGTTTACAAATGAAATTAGAAACAATTCCGGATATCACGGTTCCTGTAGTTACGGCAACGACTATTTATCCAGGTGCGACTCCTGACCAGGTAGTCAATGAACTGTCAGAACCGTATGAAAAAGCTGTCCGAAATTTAGAAGGCGTTAAGATGGTCATGTCTTCTTCTTATCAGAATGCATCCTCTCTCCAAATTGAGTTTGAATTTGGAACAGATATGAAGGAAGCAGAAGCAGAAGTAGCTGCGGCTCTTAAAAATATTCCACTTCCGACAGGTGCACAAGAGCCTAAAGTCGCGCGTATAAGCATCAATGCATTTCCTATCGCTGCGATCAGTGTTTCAAGTGAACAAGATACACTTGCTGAACTTACGGAGAATGTAGAAACGAATCTCGTGCCTACACTCGAAGGAATTGAAGGTGTGTCTTCCGTCGCTGTCACCGGTCAGCACCTAAATGAAGTCAGCTTTAGATTCAATCAAGATAAGTTAGTTCAATATGGACTGACTGAAGAGATGGTAAAAGGGATCGTAAAAGGCTCTGACGTTACATTCCCTTTAGGGTTATTCCCATTTGAAGGAAAAGAACAATCTGTCGTTGTTGACGGAGATATTACTACGATTGATGACCTGAAAAAAATTCAAATTCCGGTTGTCCCAACCAGTCCAGATACAGCCTCTTCTAAACCTTCAATGGTGGCATTAGGCGAAGTGGCGGAGATAGAACTCGTTGGAAAAGCGGAATCAATTTCTCGTACCAATGGTCAAGATTCGATTGCTGTTCAAGTTGTAAAGTCTCAAGGGGCAAATACGGTTGATGTTGTCAATTTAATGAAAGAAGAAGTAAAGGCGTTTGAAAAGGAAAATGCTGACTCCGAAATCATTTTTACATTTGACCAAGGGGAACCAATCGAGAAATCAGTAGAAACGATGCTGAGCAAGGCATTATTTGGTGCTGGTTTTGCTGTATTGATCATTTTGCTATTCCTTAGAAATATCCGTTCAACCCTAATCGCAATTATATCCATTCCATTATCATTGTTAATCGCAGTATTACTGATTAAACAAATGGATATCACATTAAACATGATGACTCTAGGAGCTCTAACCGTCGCTATTGGGCGTGTAATTGATGATTCAATCGTTGTCGTCGAAAACATTTATCGAAGAATGGCATCCCCGACAGAGCAGTTAAAAGGGAAGGCTTTAATTCGAGAAGCAACAAAAGAAATGTTTGTGCCAATCCTATCGTCTACACTTGTAACAATTGCCGTATTTTTACCAATTGGTTTGGTAGGAGGAATGGTGGGCGAATTATTCTTACCATTCGCATTAACAATTGTATTTGCGTTACTGGCTTCACTATTAGTTGCCATTACGCTCGTACCGATGTTATCCCATTCGCTATTTAAAAAAGGATTAGGCGACAAACATACACATGATCCTGAGAAACCAGGAAAAATAGCTGGTGTTTATCGTTCAATTCTTAATTGGACACTTAATCATAAACTGATTACCACAGTACTGGCAGTTGTACTTTTCGTCGGCAGCTTAGCTTTAGTTCCATTAGTCGGAACAAGTTTCATGCCTGAAGAAGATGAAAAAATGATGTATATTACGTATACTCCTAAACCGGGTGAAACGAGAGAAGATGTAGATGAAACAGTTACAGAAATCGAGGATTTCTTCATTGATCGTAAAGATGTAGAAAGTGTTCAAGTTTCAATCGGTGGGGAAAATCCAATGATGCCTGGACAAAATAATGGGGCATTAATGTATGTTATTTATGATAATGACACACCAGAGTTTTCATTAGAAAAAGAAGAAGCAATGAAAGAAGTTCAAAATTTCAACTTTGCAGGGGAATGGAAATCTCAAGACTTTGCAACAAGTGGCAGTAGTAATGAAATCAGCTACTATGTATACGGTAAAGATTTGAAAACGATTGAACCTGTTATTCGTGACATAGAAGAAATTTTAAATGAAGGTAAAAATATAAACAACGTAGGGTCAACGCTTGCAGAGTCTTATGAAGAACATACTTTAGTGGCAGACCAAGCGAAACTTGCTCAATTCGGATTAACGACCGCTCAAGTAGGGATGGCGCTCAATCCAAATGTACAGCGTGAAGTGCTGGCAACGATTGAACAAGATGGCGAGAAGTTTGAAGTGTTCATTGATTCTACAAAAGAAAAACCGGAGTCATTGGAAGAGTTATTAAATAGAACAATTCCTTCTCCACTTGGCATGCAAGTACCTGTTAAAGACGTTGTGACAGTGAATGAAGGTAAAACATCTGATACTGTTACAAGAAGAGATGGACAGATTTATGCAAGTGTGAAAGGTAAAATAACGACCGATGATGTCTCAAAAGCATCAAAAGAGGTTCAAGAGAAAGTCGATCAACTAGACCTTCCAGCGAATGTGAGTATTGAAACAGCAGGAGTAACAGCTGATATGCAAGAGTCGTTTACGCAGCTTGGTTTGGCTATGTTGGCGGCAATTGCCATCGTGTATCTTATTCTGGTTATCACATTTGGCGGAGCGGTTGCACCGTTTGCTATCTTGTTCTCGTTACCATTCACAATCAGTGGAGCTTTAATTGCCTTGCTAATCGCAGGCGAAACAATCAGTATTTCCACGATGATTGGAGCTCTTATGCTCATTGGTATCGTTGTAACGAATGCAATTGTATTGATTGATCGGGTTATTCATAAAGAAAAAGAAGGCTTGAGTACACGCGATGCTATTTTGGAAGCCGGCGTAACGAGATTACGACCAATTCTGATGACGGCAATTGCAACTATCGGCGCATTGATTCCATTGGCGATTGGAGCTGAAGGTAGCGGGTTGATTTCCAAAGGATTGGGTGTAACGGTTATTGGCGGTCTTACCAGTTCAACTTTATTGACGTTAATTATTGTACCTGTAGTTTATGAATTCTTAGGGAAGTTCCGTAAAAGAAAACTAGTCGAAGAAGAGTAAAAAATATAGATCGAAAACGTGCAGTGGATTAATTAATCCTTCCGCACGTTTTTTATTACAGTATTCGAAAAAACTCAGTTTTTATGTGTCATAGTAAAGTCCGCTCATTTTGAATAAAAACTCCATTTCGATGCACACTAGTTCTGATGCACATTAAATGAAACAAGGAGGAAATTGATAAATGACTCAAAATCCACAAGGTCAAATGCACGAAAATATGCATACAGGTCCAGTGCCGCCACAAATGAATCATGGTGGTCACGAACTGTTTGATGTTCATGAAGTATTATCTGCTTCTGTTTCGGGATTAAACCAATACACTTTATTACGCCCTCATATTCAAGATCAGGAATTATTAACGATGTTGGATAGACAATTCAGCTTCATGCAAGAGGAATACAACATTACAGCAGAATGTTTTAAAACAGGTAGGGACCCGTCTAAAACAACTCAAAAATACATGATGAAGCAAGATAATGATTTCATTTTTGGTTTAAAACCTTCACAACCGAAGAAACCGATTCAATCTGGTGCAGAGTTGACAGATGAAATTATTTCAGGCTTCATGCTGGGTGTGCACAAATCAAGTGCCTCTTTAAAAGCAATGTCTGCCTTAGAAACCACTAACCCCGTAGTTCGTCGAGTACTTGCAGACTCGGTGCCAAACTGTATTGAAATGGCATATGAAGTTTCCATTTATCAAAACAAACACCATTATTACCAAGTGCCACAACTTGCACAACAAGACACGATGGCCATTGTGAATTCGTATGCACCATCGTCTATCCAACACGCGGGAACTCATTAATAAGATTAAAAAGATGGACCAGATCAAAGTATCTGGTCCTTTTATTATTGGGTCTGTTAAAACATAATGGCCAATAAAATATTGTTATTTAAAGTAATAATGGACGATTGTTGCATGAGTATATTTTCTTAACGCATAAACTAACAAAATTAAGACATTTTAAAAAGATATAAAATTTATATTTACAAGTTGTTTATATGGGAGTACTATAATCTTCAGTTTCATATTTCTAAATCGCTTAATCCATTTGGAACGGGGAACCCATTATTTGTGGCTTCTCTTTGCCGCTTGGGGTGAATCCTACTATTGTAGGTAGGGCTACTCTTTAGCCCAAACCC
The DNA here is from genome assembly GCF_038632915.1 of Paenisporosarcina sp. FSL H8-0542. Lineage (NCBI taxonomy): Bacteria > Bacillati > Bacillota > Bacilli > Caryophanales > Caryophanaceae > Paenisporosarcina > Paenisporosarcina sp. FSL H8-0542. Next base: position 3,514,755 of record NZ_CP152050.1, on the reverse strand, counting down.
GACAGCTAACTCCGTAAGCGTTATGAGAGAGAAATACGAACTAGTGAGAATGTTATTAAGCCCACTAGGCTCTTTCCCTATGCCTAGCGGGCTTTTTTGTTGTTCTTTTACAGGAATTCGCAGTGCATCTAAGGCTGTCCAAACGGCGGCTCATCAAAGAAAGAAGTGGAAAACATGTTGTCGGCAGTAAAAAGATTTTTAATCGGTCGTCCATTAAAATCATCGGAGTTAGGTGAACAAAAGCTTAACAAAACAAAAGCTTTAGCCATCCTTTCTTCAGACGCATTATCTTCTGTAGCATATGGACCGGAACAGATTTTGATTGTATTGGCTTCGGTAGGGGCAATCGCGTTTTGGTATTCGATTCCAATTGCAGTAGGTGTCCTTGTTCTGTTAATGGCACTTATTTTATCATATAGACAGATTATTTTTGCTTATCCACGTGGTGGTGGCGCATATGTTGTGGCGAAAGAGAATCTTGGTGAAAATGCAGGGTTAATTGCGGGCGGCTCGCTGTTGGTGGATTATATCCTGACGGTAGCAGTTAGTGTTTCGGCAGGCACCGATGCCATTACTTCCGCAATCCCAAGCCTTCACGATCATAATGTGGCCATTGCCAGTGTACTCGTTATCTTTGTTACCATCTTGAATTTAAGAGGTATTACAGAATCGGCGTCCATTCTAGCGTATCCAGTCTATTTGTTTGTTATTGCTTTGTTTGTTCTGATTGGAGTAGGTCTTTTCAACATTATCACAGGGAATGTGTCACCTGATTTGCATACACCGCTCGGTACACCTGTTGCGGGTCTCACTTTATTCCTATTGCTCAGAGCATTCGCATCCGGAAGTTCTGCATTAACCGGGGTTGAAGCCATTTCGAACTCAATTCCAAACTTTAAAAACCCTGCTGCAAAAAACGCAGCAAAAACCCTAGTGATGATGGGTTCATTGCTCGCTTTGTTATTCACCGGAATCGTCTTTCTGGCTTATTTCTATGGAATTTCACCCAAGGTGGAGGAAACTGTGATTTCACAAATGGCTTCCGAGATTTTTGGGCGAAACTATATGTATTATTTCGTTCAGGGAACGACGGCCTTGATTCTTGTACTGGCAGCTAATACAGGATATTCAGCTTTTCCGCTTTTGGCATTCAGCCTGTCGAATGATAAATACATTCCAAGCATGTTCAAAATGAGAGGCGATCGCTTGGGCTATTCCAATGGGATTATCACACTAGGAATCACTTCAATCCTTCTCATCATTGTTTTCCAAGGACAAACGGAACAACTTATCCCGCTTTATGCAGTCGGAGTATTTATTCCATTTACGTTATCCCAGACAGGGATGCTTGTTAAATGGATGAGGGAAAAGCCAAAGGGTTGGATGGTCAAACTAATCACTAACTTTGTCGGAGCATTTATCAGTTTTGCGGTCATGATGATTTTCTTCATCACCAAATTCGGACAGGTTTGGGCGGTTCTAATCTTTTTGCCTCTGCTCGTTTTTGTCTTCCATAAGATAAAACAACATTATCTTTCTGTTGGCGAACAGTTAAGTATTTCTACTTGTGAACCTGCAATGCCAATAGAAGGAAATGTCATTATTGTGCCGGTTGCAGGAATCACGCATGTAGTTGAAAACTCATTAAACTATGCCAAATCACTTAATCCAACACAAATCATTGCCGTATATGTATCTTTTGAGAGAAAAGATGAACACATTTTCCAAGAGAAGTGGAAAAAATTCCAGCCTGATGTTCGGCTTGTGACTTTGCATTCTCAATATAGAAGCATAACTCAACCATTGGCGAAATTTATTAGTACGGTGGAATATAAAGCAAATGAATCAAACCATCGTGTAACCGTCTTGATTCCACAATTTATTCCGAAAAAAGGGTGGCATAATATCCTTCACAATCAGTCAAGTTTACTAATCAGATCCATCTTGCTTTACCGAAGAGATGTAGTTGTAACGACTGTTCCTTATCGTTTTAAAAAGTAATATAGATAACTACTACGAATAAAAGCATTCATCACATGAATTTCGCGTGATGAATGCTTTTTTAGGTTGCTCCAAGTTCTTAGCTATTCTTGTATCCATCGATCAAGTACTGGCCCACGACTCCCGTACACGGGATCCATGGAAGGGGCTTTAACTTGCTTAATTTCTTCTAAGACTCGAGGTCTTTCATTGTGTTCACCGGTTTTAAGGTTGTATTCGTTGCCATCTGCGTAAGCACCGACAACTTCAAAATCTGTACTACCCTTTAACTTTTTATGTCCTGTACCCGCGGGCAAAACGAGGACATCACCGGTTCTGACTTCAACCGTTTCCCCATATTTTCCTCCTATTCTTAATGTTGCCGAACCAGCGCGAACTCCTAATACTTCATGAGCATTGCTATGATAATGATGATAGTCAAAGACACCATCAATCCAGCTGTTTCCCCAATTATTCAATCTAAATGTAGGTTCGATTTCATTTGGATGATGCTTGAATACACCGGGATATAAAATAACCGGTAATTGTGGATTATTTGGAATCGTGCCATCATCTTCAAACGTAAATAATTGATAAGTAGAATTAATCACACATACCCCTCCCTTAGTTTGCTGTTAATAGGATAAGTACCCGTTTAGATAAAAAGTAATCTTTCGGTTTGATTAAACCAAAAGAAGGAAAGATTAATGTTATTAATGGAAGTTTACAAATAAATGGACCTTTAAACAAGATTTGTTAGGAGGAAAGAAATAGAATGATAGATTGCACAGTAGTTGGGGGAGGTCCAGCGGGTTTAAATGCCACTTTGGTGTTAGGAAGGGCTAGAAGAAATGTAGTGTTGGTTGACAGTGATGAGGCACGCAATAAAGTAACGGACGCCTCGCATGGCTTCATAACAAGAGACGGCGTAAAACCGGCAGAATTCAGAGCACTTGCCCATCAGGAGTTCAGTCACTACCCGACTATCCAGACATTGAGAGACAAAGTTGTTGAAATTGCGAAAGAGAAGGATGGGTTTTTAGTTAAAACTGAAATGAAGAAACAGTGGAAGACACGAAAAGTCATTCTGGCTACTGGTGTAAAAGAGAAGTTTCCGAACATCCCAAACCTCCGGAATTTTTATGGTAAAAGTATCTTCAACTGCCCATATTGTGATGGTTGGGAATTGCGAGATCAACCACTCGCATTATTTGGCATAATTGACTACACCCTTCACACAGCTGAAATATTACGCAATTGGTCTCAAAATCTTGTGATATTTACGAATGGTCAAGAATTGACGAAGAGTCAATTGAATGAAATTAAAAAGACTGAGCTCCAAGTAGAAACAAGTCCTATCCGACTTCTTATTGGAATAGAAGGAAAGCTCCAAAAAATCGAGCTTGAAAATGGACGAGTCATAGCACGAATGGGTGGATTTGTGACACCGGAGCTTGTGCAAGCATGTGAATTAGGAACTCGTCTAGGTGTTAAGTTAAACAATACAGGAGGCCATCATTCGGACGAGGTAGGAAAAACTAAAGTGCACGGTTTATTTGTGGCAGGAGAAGCTTCAAATGTCTATCCTGCCCAATTGATCATAGCCGCTGCAAGTGGTGCCGAGGCTGCAATGGCGGTCAATGTGGAATTAATTCATGAAGGAATATTAGGAAGTACAAAAGAAGATTTTAGCACTCCTGAAGACTTATGACTGGAGTGTTTTTTCACGTCATTTTTCGATGGGAATAGACAAATATACCTACTTATTTTTGGTTTTGAAAATTCTTTTGTTTCGCATTAGTAATATAAACACCCTCAAATTGTAAAGAAACATCCTATGTTTTGTCATGAATCTGTAATGTTTAAATGTTATTTTTATTTCTACAAACGAGAAATAAAGGAGAAACAACTTGAAAAAATTTAGTTTCGTGATAAGTTTTGTACTAATGTTCCTCTTCACATTTGCCAATGATTCAGAAGCAGCTGCTTCTTCGCACATGGTTAAAAAAGGTGACACATTATATAAAATTTCCAAACATTATAATGTTAAAGTTTCTACCATCAAATCCTTAAATGGTTTAAAGTCCGACATGATTAAACCGAATCAAAAACTTAAATTAACCGGCACTAAAACTGCTGCTAAAAAATCTACACCATCTCGATCGAATGCCAATGTGGTAAAAGAATTTATGGTATCGACAACTGCCTACACAGCAAATTGTCGAGGATGTTCGGGCATAACAGCGACGGGAATTAATTTGAAAAAGAATCCAAACTTAAAAGTAATTTCTGTTGATCCACACGTCATCAAGCTTGGAACAAAAGTATACGTAGAAGGCTACGGATACGCTGTCGCAGGCGATACAGGAAGTGCAATAAAAGGAAATAAGATTGATTTGTTTATGCCTAACCAGACAAGTGCATTAAAATGGGGACGTAAAACAGTCAAAATCAAAATTCTAAAATAACCTTAGCATTAAAGCTCACTTGCCAATTACGGCAGGTGAGCTTTTTTGAAACGCTCCATTCCACCTCTTGGAAATCAGTTCATCATCACCTTGAAAGACTCTTCATTGGTCTATATTATCAGTGTGCCAGAACTGTTCGCCATGGCTAACCGAGGAGCGGTGCAGTCCTATCAATCTCTGGAAACCTTTTTAGTGGTTGGGGTATACTACCTAGTGTTGGTTATGATCATCACTTATTTACTAAAACTGTATGAAAATAAACTGAATGTCGACAAATAAGAAGGAGTGGATTAAATGTTAAAGGGAACAAATATCCATAAATCGTTCGGCGATTTGGAAGTGTTGAAGGGCATTGATCTGGAAGTCGCTCCTTCGGAAGTGGTCGTCCTGGTCGGGGTCAGTGGATCCGGTAAAAGTACGCTTTTACGTTGCTTCAATTTTTTAGAACGAATTAATAAAGGGACCATCGAGGTGGATGGACAAGTGGTGGATCCCAAGAAACATAAATTATCAAATATCCGTGCAGAAGTAGGCATGGTATTCCAACATTTCAACCTCTTCCCGCATATGACGGTGCTTGAAAATATCATTGAAGCACCAATGATTGTGAAGAAGTTGAAAAAAGAAAATGCGGTTACTTTGGCAAAGGGCTTACTTGAAAAAGTAGGCTTGGCTGACAAGGCAGATGTCTATCCGAGCAAATTATCCGGTGGACAAAAGCAACGTGTCGCAATAGCACGTTCACTTGCAATGGAACCGAAAGTTCTTCTGTTTGATGAACCAACTTCTGCACTTGATCCGGAGCTTGTTGGAGAAGTGCTGAGCGTTATGCAGCAACTCGCACAAGAAGGTATGACGATGGTTGTGGTGACACATGAAATGAAGTTTGCACGTGAAGTTGCAGACCGTGTCATCATGCTGGATGAAGGCCGAATTATTGAGTCTGCGGATCCAGTTACTTTCTTTGAAAATCCAAGTCATGAACGTACGAAACAATTTATTCAACTAGTCGATTAAAAGGGAAACCCCGATGGTCAGCATAAACTGACCATCGGGGTTTTTGTGTGGGGAAAAAAAGAGGAGTATTCTGTACAGTAATTCGTCTGACTGTCGACCCCACTATTGGACTTTACATCAGAACGAATAAAACTTTTGAATTATCGGCGACAACCACATGGGTTTCCACCGCAACCACATCGGCGTCCACCGTATGGGTTCATTCCACCATAAGGGTTTCCACCGTATGGGTTCATTCCACCATTAGGGTTTCCTCCGTAAGGGTTTCCACCGTAAGGCGATTGGCTTGGAGAAACAACAACGTTCTGATTAATCTCCCGGTAGTAAGTTCTAGGAACGTCAACGATGTGCTGTCTGTTGATATTAATTAATGGTTGAATATAAGGAACTTCACGTTTTACGTAAGAGTCCGTATAGCGGCATAAAGGCGGACATACAATTGGTTGAACACCTGGTTGATAACCTGGTTGTGCGCCTTGTTGAACACCTTGAACACCTCGTGGCCCATAGTTTGATCCTGGTCCATAGTTTGATCCTGGCATATTGCGATTCATAATGAATTCACCTCCATTCTATCTCTTTTAATAGATGCAATTTTGTTCCTTTTGGAAACGGCGTTCAAAACATTTCTTGCAGAGAGATTTTTATTTCTGTAAAATTATTGGAAATAGTATGAATCGGGAAAGGGTGCGACGAGTGTAAGACTTCTTCTTTCAATCTAATAAACTGAATAGAGTGAAGGAGAGATTCATGTGAACGACCGTCGTTCTTTTTATTTTCTATGGGTAAGTCAGATGATGTCCAATGGTGGGGATGTTCTTTATATTGTGGGACTGATACAACTGGTTTATGTCTCGAGTGGTTCTGTATTAACACTGACACTTATTCCATTAACCATTACTTTTTCACGGCTGGTTGGGAGTTATCTAACCCCACTTCTTTTGCATCGGTTTCCTTTACGTCAAATATTACTTTTTTCGATGGTCGGGAAAATCATTGTCTTAAGTGGCGTTTTTTTATGTAAAGAAGAAAGTATCCTATGGATTCTTATTTTGGTCAGTGTCATCGCCTTCCTGGATGGGTGGGCAACGCCGATCCGACAAGCCATGCTGCCTGAATTGGTCGGGAAATCGGAATTGCCTAAGGCTAATAGTTTAGTAGCCATTTCCTATAACACAATCAATCTGGTAAGTTGGCCGATTGGCGCATTTTTTGTCGCTCTTTATAGTGGGGGAACTCTTTTACTTGTTTCCATCGGGTTATATATGTTCGCATGGATGCTCACATACGGAATTAAAGCGATTCCCCATATCAAGAAGGATGTACAATCTGTATTTCAACAACTTTCTGGAGGATGGAAGTATAGCTTTTCCATAAAGCCTATTCGTAATATACTGCTGCTAGATACATTGACAGCATTTGCAGGAGCGGTCTGGATTTCCGCCATTCTGTATGTTTATGTTGACGAAGTAATTGAGAAAAGCACTGCGTGGTGGGGGTATATAAACGCATTTTATTCAGGTGGCTTTTTGATTGGTGGGTATTTGTTTGCCAAATTAATGAAGATTCCTGCACATCTGATGATAGGAGTTGGTTGTTTTCTTACAAGCCTATTAACAGTGTGGTTTCTGTTTCCATTTTATGCATCGATGGCGCTGGTCATTTCACTGTTCCTTGGCGTCTTTGGTCAATTACAGCTGATTGCCCAATTGACTGCATTGCAAACGCATACAGATACGGATCAACTTGGTCATGTATTTTCAGTTCAATCTGTTTTGGTGACTGATGCATTTGGAATCGCGACTTTTATTTTCGGTTTGATAGCCGAATGGTTTGGAATAAATCACGCATTTTATCTTTCCACAGTTGTAATGGTAGTTTCAGGATTGTTTACAATTAAGCAGAGAAAAACATTCTATTACGCCTAATCATTTAAGCACATGAAGTGTCTATCACTTCATGTGCTTTTTATTTTGAAGTAAATTACTCTAAATTCAGCACATTGAAATGTTTTACAAAACGCGTGTGGGGGAGTGAGGATTTAAAGGGTGTGACTAGATGAATACTGAAGAGTGTTTGAACATCGGATTTTCTAACAAGGAACAACAGTCTTTGATTGAACTATATGATCGCTACTCTCGGCTGTTATGGAAAATATCAATGCTGATGAAGCTATCAGTGAGCAAATTGTACGCGGAGTCTTTTGGGATGCATGGGAAAATCCAGAGAAACTTAATAACGGAAAAAAATTATCAACTTTAATGATTGAATGGTTGTCTATCACAAATCGATACACTCATCATCCAGAAGATTTCCTGACTAAAATGTCGATAAAAACACTTTAAAAAATGTTCCACGTGGCACATTTTGTCGAAAGGCATTGAATCCATTTCTTTTATAGCGGATGATGAATGTATTAGGGGGAGGGAGAGAAATGATGACAAAACGAAATGCATCCTATTACATAGAACATTTAAACATGGAAGCGCACCCAGAAGGGGGACACTATACACGGAGTTTCTACTCGGAAGAAAAAATGGAAACGTCGGATAGCAAAACAAGAAATCTCTACACGACAATTTACTTTTGCTTAAAGAGTGGCGAAGTATCCCACTTACACCGACTTCAATCGGACGAATTATGGTTTTTCCATGACGGAAGTCCACTCACTGTCCACGTGATACACCCGGATGGTGAATATACAGCTCAGAAATTAGGGTTGGACTTTAATAACGGGGAAAAGCCACAGGTACTCGTACCTAAAGGAGCAATATTCGGTTCCTCAGTTGATCTTGAATCCACATTTTCTTTAGTCGGTTGTATGGTGTCGCCTGGTTTTGATTTCGATGATTTCGAGCTCTTTACGCAAAAAGAATTACTAGAATTATATCCTCAACAAGAAGAGGTCATTAACAGAATGGCATATAAAAAAATAGTGGATGGCAATTACACGTGACAATCACATATCGTTTTTATGAAGGGCCTCAAGATTTACATCGGCAAATTGAATTTTGGAATGCTTGTACGAAACTACTTCCTTTTGCATGGAAGCCGACATTGTCCCCGGATCAATTCATGAAACAACAACAATTCGCAATCATGATGTTTTGCTTATAATTGTGAACTTTGTGTAGGGTATCCTTGGGTTTTACCAGGTATATCTTTTTAATTCTTTCGCACGACTATCAAGTAATTCACGACTAAAGAAATTAGGTTTTACGGAGTAAACTGAAGATGTCATGATGATGAAGAAAAGCGATCCTAAAGAATAGGACCGCTTTTTTTCATTATTTTGGGTAAAATTAGCCGGAAAGTGCCTGACTGACTTCTTTTAAGTCCCCAAAGTCTCCGCGTATTAGGTCACCGGTTATATTAAGTGTATGAGTTAATGATAGCATTGCATCGCCTCCTACTACTCTATTACCTTTTTGGTGAATAGTTAAGCGTACTGAATAGTTCTTCCAATTCCACTTTCGTTAAATCACGCCATTCACCGACCGTAAGACCGTCCACATGAATATTCATGATTCGAATACGTTGCAAACCTTTGACTTCGTAACCCAGTGCTGTACACATGCGGCGGATTTGACGGTTCAATCCTTGTGTTAGCGTAATTTTAAACATTTGAGAAGAGAGTTTTTCTACTTTACAAGGTAATGTTTTGGTGTCTAAAATCTCTACGCCTTCAGACATTTGTTTAACAAAATCCTGTGTAACAGGTTTGTCCACTTTAACGATGTATTCTTTTTCATGCTCATTTTCAGCCCGCAATATTTCGTTTACAATATCTCCATCGTTGGTCAATAAAATCAATCCATGTGAATCTTTATCGAGTCGGCCGATATGAAAAATACGTAAAGGATGATTGACGAAATCAACGATATTTCCTTTAATATGTCGTTCCGTTGTGCTAGTAATGCCTACGGGTTTATTAAGAGCGATGTAGACATAGGGCTCTTCATGTTTTACCGGTTTGCCATCGGCACGCACATCGTCTCCAGGCTCTACTTTGCTCCCAAGTTCAGCTTTTTTCCCATTGATCGTAATGCGTCCGTCTTCTATCCATTTATCAGCACCGCGTCTTGAGACAATACCAGCTTCACTTAAAAATTTATTTATGCGCATATCATCACCTGCTTCATTTAGTATGTTAATTATACCCCATAATGAACTCCTATATGAGATGGAAGGGGAATCTCAATCGTGCAGATGGTACTATCCAATAGAAAAGGTTCTATGGTACTCTTTACCCAAGAGAAAACGAAGAAAGGAGTGTTTTGATTGAAAAAAGGGATGGTTGATACGTCCGTTGAACTGAAAGAGTTGCTTTCCATACGACACATTGTGAAAACGTATAATAAAGACTCTTATTTGTTCCAAGAGGGCGACCCCATCAAAGGGATATACTTCATCCGAACCGGAAAAGTTCAAATTGGGAAAGTTACACCTGAAGGTCGAGAATTGACGTTAAGGATTTGTGGACGCAATCAGTTCGTTGGGGAATTTACGCTCTTTGCCGAATCAGCCAAATATATGTTGGATGCCAAGGTCATGGAAGATGTAGAATGCATCAAGATAAGTGTCGACGATCTGGAAGAAGAGCTGACCCATAATGCCAAGCTTGCCGTTTCCTTTATGAAGTGGATGGGTATCAATCACCAAAAAACACAGACGAAATTCCGTGATCTCCTATTGCATGGGAAAAAAGGAGCGCTTTACTCAACGTTGATTCGCATGACGAATAGCTATGGAGTACCTAACGAAAAGGGCATCATGATCGACATGACGCTTACCAATCAAGAACTTGCTAATTTTTGCGGCATGACACGTGAAGTGGTGAATAGACTGCTGAGTGACTTAAAAAAGCAAAACATACTTTCCACGGTGGATGGAAAGATGCTGATACACGACCTTGATTATTTAAAAGAAGAAATCAATTGCGAAAACTGCCCAATTGCTTTTTGTAAAATTGATTAAAGAAGTGATTTACCTCAAAGGTAAATCGCTTTTTTTGTGGGACAAAATGGGCGAAACCGATTAAGACGGGTTTGATGCCGATTAAACTGAGTTCCATTCCGATTAAATTCAATCACCCTCGATTTACTCCATAGCCCTATTCCAATTTTGACAAATTATCGACACTCACTGTAAATAATCCTTCGAGTGTGACTTATATCACAGTCCCTAAACCATGAATGGCCTACGCTGAATATAAGTTATAAAAACGTAAAGAGGTGAATGAGATTGAGTAAAAAAAATCAATCGCCAGAGTTGAACTTAAAAGGAACGCTGATCAGTGTATTTTCAGTCGGCATCATTATTATCGTCATGTGGTTTGTCGTTTATTTCATGTATGTAGCAAGATGAAAAGGAGTAGATTTAAATGCATTTTCATAAATATGAAAAGATTTGGCTTGTATTTGGCCTAGTCTCATTAATCGTGTTTTTAAGTATAGTCGGAGTAAGCGCATTCTCTCACGGCCACACACCATCGGGAGGAATGGATACAATTGATCCTAAAAAAGTAAATGAAACTGCGCCATTTGATCACCCTGGCGTTACTCAGATAGATGACGATACGTACCAGGTTGCAATTGTGGCATTGGCGTTCGGATACAATGCTCCGGAACTTAAGGTACCTGCAGGAAAAGAAATCATTTTTAAATTAACTAGTACAGACGTAGTTCATAGTTTTACGATTGATAATACGAAAGTAAATATGATGGTGGTTCCAGGTCGGATTACAACAAAATCTTATACATTCGATAAACCAGGTAAATATTTAATTCTTTGTAATGAATACTGTGGTGCCGGTCACCACATGATGTCCACAGAAATAGAGGTGTATTAAGATGATTGCTGCACAAGATCGTAAGTTGGCTTTATGGAATATCGGAGTTGCATACATCGCATTTCTGATTGGAACATTATGCGGATTATTACAAGTTTTCATACGAAACGATGCTCTCCAATTACCTAGTTGGTTGGATTATTATCAAATATTAACGGCACATGGCGTATTGCTTGCACTTATATTTACTACTTATTTCATTTTCGGTTTCTTTATTACTGGTATGAGTAAAAGCCTTGGAAGCTTCGGTCCAAAAGTTCGACGCGTTTCCTGGATTGGTTTTGCAGTCACAACAATCGGCACTATTTTAGCAACAGCTATGATTATTTCTGGGGAAGCTTCAGTTCTATATACGTTCTATGCTCCGTTGAAAGCAAGTGGTTGGTATTATGTAGGATTGGCATTGTTTGTAGTAGGTACATGGATTAATAGTTTTGCATTGGTAGGACATTATCTCGTCTGGAGAAAAAAACATAAAGGACAATTAAGTCCACTATTTGCTTTCATGACCATTACGACAATCATCCTGTGGATCATCGCTTGTCTAGGTGTGGTAGCCACAGTTCTATTTCAATACATCCCTTGGGCGTTTGGCTGGGTAGATACGATTAACGTGGAACTAAGTCGCTCTTTGTTCTGGTATTTCGGTCATCCGCTTGTGTATTTCTGGTTGTTGCCAGCTTATATGGCGTGGTATGTAATAGTTCCGAAACTAATTGGAACGAAAGTTTTCAGTGATTCATTGGCTCGTTTGTCATTTGTATTATTCATTCTTTTCTCTATTCCAGTAGGGTTCCATCACCAATTAACGGAACCAGGGATTTCGAACTTCTGGAAGTTCCTTCAAGTCGTGTTGACATTCATGGTTATTATTCCATCTTTAATGACGGCGTTTTCTATGTTTGCGACATTCGAGATTTCAGGACGTAAAAAAGGAGGGAAAGGATTATTCGGCTGGTTCACGAAACTTCCTTGGAAAGACGTTCGCTTTACATCAATTTTTATAGCAATGGCTTTCTTTATTCCTGGTGGAGCGGGCGGAATCATCAACGCAAGTTTCCAATTAAACGAAGTCGTCCACAACACATTATGGATCGTCGGACATTTCCACATTACTGTTGGGACACCTGTAGCGATGACTTTTATGGGGCTGACATTTTGGTTAATTCCATACTTAACAGGACGTAAATTCTCAAAGTCTATGCAAAAGCTAGGATTCATTCAAATTATTACATGGACTATCGGTATGCTCTTAATGTCCACTTCGCAACATATTTTAGGTCTTCTGGGAGCACCGAGACGCACTGCATATTCCAATTACAATAATCATCCTTCCGCAATGGAATGGTTTGATGGGATAATTACGAATCATGTAACGATGGCAATTGGAGGTAGCATTTTATTCCTATCTGCCATGATCATGATTTATATCGTCGTGATGTCGATGTTTTTATCACCAAAAGCTGTACGTGAAGAAGACTTTGTCGAGTTTCCAATGGCGGAAAGTGACAAAGAAAACACACCGAAATTTTTGGAAAACTGGTGGATTTGGATTGGCATCGCATTCGCATTAATCATTATCGCCTATGCTATACCGCTAACTGGCATGATTCACCATGCACCTCCTGGTTCAGAAGGATTCAAAACATGGTAGGAGTTGAATGAAATGGTCTTAATGCTGATATGTTTCTTTGTTGTAATTACTTTAGTGGTCGGAATGTTAGTGGAAGTTAATGAAATAGAAGAATAAGGTTAAAATGAGGTTTGTAGCGAAAGAGTTCGCCGCAAACCTTTTTTTAATTTGTCGGACAATGATATGTAACTTTGTCCTATTGATGACTAACAAAAAGTATTTTTAGAAAAGAGCAAGTTAAAAATGAACTGGATATTATAAACATTGAATCGTGAAATCTATTACTAGTTTCATGTTTTTACGATTGACTCTGTCTACTTTTACTGTTGATTTTTTAATCATGTTTCGAAGCTAGAGTAGCTATGCAGAAACAGAAACAGGGCTCCTTATGATTAAAAAAGTGTAGCTTCTTGCGTTAATAAACAATAAAAAAAGCTCCCGGGATGGAAGCTTTTTTTGAAAGTCTAGAATTTTTTCTCATTATCCAATTTGTGTAATAACAAGATGAGCTGATACAGGCTCTGATCCTCCAGCGGTAGGAGTAATTGTCAGTGCAGTGGATGCACTTTGAGGATTTCGTACGGTGATGATTGAATTAGTGACATTTGTTTGCACTAATGCCATCCCTACTATCTGAGTAGTGCCGGTTGCACGACCGACTACAGTATAAGGTAATTCAGTGGATCCCGATCCCGAATCAAGAGTTAAAACTAGTTGCCCAGCTTCTGTTATGCTCACTTGAAATAAAACTTGATAAGTTCCAATAGCTGACAAATTAAATGAATCACCGCTGATACGAGTAATCCTTGATCCAGCTAAGGTAGGTCCATTTTGAGGGAAATCAACATCTTCACCTGCACCAACTGTTGTAGCATTATCACCAGGCATCAAAGCATAAAAATCTGCAAAGTCTAGTATGCCTCCTGTTCCAGCAGGCCCAGTAGCCCCAGTAGGTCCGGCCGGTCCAGTAGGCCCAGTAGGCCCAGTAGGTCCAGTAGCACCGGTAGCACCAGTAGGTCCAGTAGGTCCAGTAGCGCCGTCAGCGCCGGCAGGTCCAGCAGGTCCAGTAGCTCCAGTAGCCCCATTAGCACCGTCAGCACCGGCAGGTCCAGTAGGTCCGATCGGCCCAGTAGCTCCGTCAGCACCGGCAGGTCCAGTAGGTCCGATCGGTCCAGTGGCTCCGTCAGCACCAGCAGGTCCAGTAGGTCCGATCGGTCCAATGGCTCCGTCAGCACCGGCAGGTCCAGTAGGTCCAGTGGCTCCGTCAGCGCCAGCAGGTCCAGTAGGTCCGATCGGCCCAGTGGCTCCGTCAGCACCGGCAGGTCCAGTAGGTCCGATCGGTCCAGTGGCTCCGTCAGCACCAGCAGGTCCAGTAGGTCCGATCGGTCCAGTGGCTCCGTCAGCACCAGCAGGTCCAGTAGGTCCGATCGGTCCAGTAGCGCCGTCAGCGCCGGCAGGTCCAGCAGGTCCAGTAGCTCCATTAGCTCCATTAGCCCCGTCAGCGCCTGAAGGTCCAATCGGTCCAGTAGCCCCGTCAGCACCAGCAGGTCCAATCGGTCCAGTGACTCCGTCAGCACCAGCAGGTCCAGTAGCCCCAGTGGCTCCGTCAGCACCGGCAGGTCCAGCAGGTCCAGTAGCTCCGTCATCACCAGCAGGTCCAGTAGCCCCAGTGGCTCCGTCGGCACCGGCAGGTCCAGCAGGTCCAGTAGCTCCGTCAGCACCAGCAGGTCCAGTAGCCCCAGTGGCTCCGTCAGCACCAGCAGGTCCAGCAGGTCCAATTGGTCCAGTAGCTCCGTCAGCACCAGCAGGTCCAGTAGCCCCAGTGGCTCCGTCAGCACCGGCAGGTCCAGCAGGTCCAGTAGCCCCAGTGGCTCCATCAGCACCAGCAGGTCCAATTGGTCCAGTAGCTCCGTCAGCACCAGCAGGTCCAGTAGCTCCAGTGGCTCCGTCAGCACCGGCAGGTCCAGCAGGTCCAATTGGTCCAGTAGCTCCATCAGCACCGGCAGGTCCAGTAGTTCCAGTAGGTCCAGTGGCTCCGTCAGCACCGGCAGGTCCAGTAGGTCCAGTAGGTCCAGTGGCTCCGTCAGCACCAGCGGGTCCAGTAGGTCCGATCGGTCCAGTGGCTCCGTCAGCACCAGCAGGTCCCATTGGTCCAGTAGCCCCATTGGCTCCAATAGCCCCGTCAGCGCCAGCAGGTCCCATCGGTCCGGTAGCCCCAGTAGCCCCCATTGGCCCAGTAGCCCCATCTACACCATCAGCACCAGCAGGTCCAGCAGGTCCAGTAGCGCCAGCGGGCCCCATTGGTCCAGTTAGCCCTGTTGATCCAGCAGGTCCCATCAGTCCAGTAGCACCGGTAGCCCCAGTAGGTCCCATCGGTCCAGTAGCCCCGTTAGCCCCAGTAGGTCCCATCGGCCCAGTAGCGCCGTTAGGCCCAGTAGGTCCCATCGGTCCAGTAGCCCCGTCAGATCCAGCAGGTCCCATCGGTCCAGTAGCTCCGTCAGATCCAGCAGGCCCGGCAGGTCCCATCGATCCAGTAGCCCCGTCAGATCCAGCAGGTCCCATCGGTCCAGTAGCTCCGTCAGATCCCATTGGTCCAGTAGCCCCGTCAGATCCAGCAGGTCCCATCGGTCCAGTAGCTCCGTCAGATCCAGCAGGTCCAGCAGGTCCCATTGGTCCAGTAGCCCCGTCAGATCCAGCAGGTCCCATTGGTCCAGTAGCTCCGTCAGATCCAGCAGGTCCCATTGGTCCAGTAGCCCCGTCAGATCCAGTAGGTCCCATTGGTCCAGTAGCTCCATCAGATCCAGCAGGTCCCATTGGTCCAGTAGCCCCGTCAGATCCAGTAGGTCCCATCGGTCCAGTAGCTCCGTCAGTTCCAGCAGGCCCAGCAGGTCCAGCAGGTCCCATTGGTCCAGTAGCTCCGTCAGTTCCAGCACGTCCAATTGCAGCAGCGCCAGCAGGTCCAGTAGCCCCAGTACGCCCAATCGGTCCTCTAGGTCCCGCAGGTCCTCTAGTTCCAGCAGGTCCTCTAGGTCCAATCGGTCCAGTAGCCCCGTCAGATCCAGCAGGTCCCATCGGTCCAGTAGCCCCGTCAGATCCAGCAGGTCCCATCGGTCCAGTAGCCCCGTCAGATCCAGCAGGTCCCATTGGTCCAGTAGTTCCGTCAGATCCAGCAGGTCCGATCGGTCCAGTAGCTCCGTCAGATCCAGCAGGCCCAGCAGGTCCCATCGGTCCAGTAGCCCCGTCAGTGCCAGCAGGTCCTATCGGTCCAGTAGCTCCGTCGGTTCCAGCAGGCCCAGCAGGTCCCATCGGTCCAGTAGCTCCGTCAGTTCCAGGAGGCCCAGCAGGTCCAATTGGTCCAGTAGCTCCGTCAATTCCAGAAAGTCCAATTGCAGCAGGCCCAGCAGGCCCAACAGGTCCCATCGGTCCCGCAGGTCCTCTAGGTCCCTGTGGCCCCCTATCCCATTTATATTCATTGGAATGGCTATATTCTTTTTCTTTATCAATATTTTCGGAATGATGATAGTTGCTTTCAGCATGTACTTGATGATGATGATGATGATGTTGATGTTCACTATGATTATGTGTATGCCTCAAATTTCTATCAATTTCATTTTTATGATGAATACTTTTGTAATTTCTTCTTTTTCTATAATTATTCATTAGTTCACCTCCTTTCTTGCAAGATAGTTTATAATATGTGCGCCATTGGCATGAGAGATAGGCAGACTATTAATAAAGATTTCAAACTATCAGGGTGTCTACTCTAATTCAAAATTCGAGAAGATTACTTGAGGGTTTCTATCTATATAATTACCGGTGTTTGTTAAGAGTTGATGAAAAAAAGAGTAGGAATGGAAGGGAACTTCTCTAATCGTCCGAAATAAATGTCACGCCTTTAATTTCTTTAGAAGATTAATATAGTATGAATAGTCTTGGCCATATTTCATAAACAAATATGTTGTAAAATTCGATGTTATCTGACAATAATAGATGTACGGACTTCTTAATTTGTTTGAATACTAGATTATAAAAGCGCATACAAATAATGAGTCGGCCAAATTAAAGGGGGAACTTGAGAATGGTATATGCATTTCCAAACACTGAGGGTTCAATTGTTACTTTTAAAGAGAAATATGATAACTATATTAACGGGCAATGGACTGCTCCTGTTAAAGGTGAATATTTTGATAACGTGACACCAGTTACGGGTAAAAGTTTCACTCAAGTTGCTCGCTCAACATCTGAAGACATTGAACTAGCATTAGACGCAGCACATGCAGCAAAAGACGCTTGGGGGAAAACGTCTGTAGCTGAACGTGCAAATATTTTAAATAAAATTGCGGATCGCATGGAAGAAAATTTAGAAGTGCTGGCTGTCGCAGAGACTTGGGATAACGGAAAAGCAGTACGTGAAACATTGAATGCTGACTTACCACTTGCGATCGATCATTTCCGTTATTTCGCTGGTGCCATTCGTGCGCAAGAAGGATCTTTAAGCCAAATCGATAACGATACAGTAGCGTATCATTTCCATGAGCCAATCGGTGTGGTTGGACAAATCATTCCTTGGAACTTCCCATTGTTAATGGCAGTTTGGAAGCTTGCTCCGGCACTTGCTGCAGGAAACTGTGTTGTGTTGAAACCAGCTGAGCAAACACCAGCTAGTATTCTAGTCTTTGCTGAACTAGTGGGCGATTTATTACCACCAGGTGTTATGAACATTGTAAATGGTTTCGGTTTGGAAGCTGGTAAGCCACTTGCATCGAATCCACGTATTGGCAAAGTTGCTTTCACTGGTGAAACAACTACAGGCCGTATGATCATGCAATACGCTTCACAAAACTTGATTCCGGTAACATTGGAACTTGGCGGAAAGTCACCGAACATTTTCTTCGAAGATATTATGGACCAAGACGATGCTTTCCTTGATAAAGCGGTAGAAGGCTTTGTATTATTCGCATTGAACCAAGGGGAAGTGTGTACATGTCCTTCACGTGCACTAGTCCAGGAATCTATCTATGATAAGTTCATGGAAAAAGTATTGGCTCGTGTTGAAGCAATCAAGACAGGGAACCCACTTGATCCGAATACGATGATGGGTGCACAAGCATCAAGTGAACAATTGGAAAAAATCTTGTCTTATTTGGATATCGGGAAACAAGAAGGCGCAGTATGCTTAATCGGTGGAGAGCGTAATAACATTGAAGGTGATTTCGCTGGTGGCTATTATGTGAAGCCAACTGTCTTCAAAGGGAATAACAAAATGCGTATTTTCCAAGAAGAAATCTTTGGACCGGTTGTTTCTGTAACAACGTTCAAAACGCAAGAAGAGGCACTTGAAATTGCAAACGATACTTTATATGGTCTAGGTGCTGGCGTATGGTCTCGTAACATGAACACAGCATACCGTTTCGGCCGTGCTATTCATGCGGGCCGAGTTTGGACAAACTGTTACCACGCGTACCCAGCACACGCTGCATTCGGTGGTTACAAAATGTCAGGTATCGGACGCGAAAACCATTTGATGATGTTAAACCATTACCAACAAACGAAAAACTTGTTAGTTAGCTACAACGAAAACAAATTAGGATTCTTTTGATAGAAAGGGGAATGACCAATGATTGAACGTGTCATCGCAACGGACGCTACGCTTGAACTAATCGAGTTGTTGAAAAGCAAGCATGGTCCCGTCATGTTCCACCAATCGGGAGGTTGCTGTGATGGGTCTGCACCGATGTGCTACCCGGAAGGTGATTTGATAGTGGGAGATCAAGATGTACTACTCGGTTCAATCGGCGACAGTCCCTTCTATATGCATAAGAGCCAATACGACTACTGGAAACATACTCAGTTAATTATTGATGTGGTAGACGGTCGAGGCGGCATGTTTTCACTGGAAGGCGTGGAAGGGAAAAGGTTTCTGACTAGATCTCGCGCGTTCACGGCTGAAGAGAATAAAGAAATTCAAGCAAGCTCAAATTAATAGTTTTTGAAAACCGTTATGTTTCGAGTGAAAACTTGAGGCATTGCGGTTTTTTTGTATTGACCGGAAGGGAAGAAACCCCTCGTGAAAAGGAACAAACCAAATTGAAAGGGAATAAATGCTGCGCAAGAGAATTAAAGGGGATTTCCTAGTGTTTGTAGAAAAGTTATGAAATAGATTTAACCCTAACTCATAAGAGACGGATAAAGTACAATCAACTAAAAGGAGTGATACGGGATGGGCTACATATTTTTAGCAATATTAATCGGTGTGATTGCTTGGACACTTTGGAGATTGGGAACTAAACGTCGCTTACCAATGAATCATTACATGCCATTTGATGATGCAATGGAAGGAAAGAAAGATGATAATAATGCGTCATCGCTTCACGATACAAAGCATGAGATTGAATATGAAGAAACCAAACCTAAAAAAGAAGATTAATCTTTAATTGAAAGCGGGTATCGTATGCTATTTCGAAGAAAAATGTACACCATTAAACCTGAAATGCTGGAGACGTTTAATCACTTTTTCCACACCTATTTATTGCCGAATCAATTAACGCATGGTGCACGTTTAATAGGGCGTTGGGTGAACGTGGATAAAACAGAAATTATGGCTATGTGGGGTTACCGTGACCGCGAGGATTTTGAGCGTGTGGATCAGGAGATTCGGGTTTCTGAACTTCATGAAACGGCACAAAACTTCCGAAAAACATTACCACCATTATTTGAGACAAGCTCTGAAGATTTTATGGAATGGACAGGTGATTATTCAACTCCGCGATATGTGGTGGCGGTCTCTGCTTTCATTCAAAATGAAGCGGGGGAAGTATTGTTGGTTCGAAATGGTCACAGATCCGATACATATGAAATGCCAGGGGGACGAGTTGAACCGGGTGAGAGTTTAAAAAAAGCCGTTGCAAGAGAAATATTTGAAGAAACGGGAATCCATGCGAAAATTGGGGACATGGTCGGCGTTTATCAAAATGTCACTAGCGGAGTTTTTTGTATTGTATATGCAGGGAAGGCGGTAGCAGGGACACCTACACCACAACCGGGCGAAACGATAGACGTTCAGTTTGTTGAATTGAATGAAACGAATATCAACGAATGGGTTACAAGAGAGCAATTTGCTACTCGTATTCATGATGCCATGAAACCTGGAAATGTCGCATACGAATCGTACGAAACAAAACCTTATCGTTTGCTTGAACGAGTGGATAGTAAGGAATGAAAATAAACCATTTGTTGTTTTCCGTTTCTGATTTGGAAAGTTCTATTAGATTTTATGAGGAAGTATTCGGAGCCAAGCTAATGATGAAAGGCAGAAAAACAGCGTATTTTGATTTGGAAGGATTATGGCTAGCACTAAACGAGGAAACCGACATTCCGCGAAATGAAATAAAGGAATCCTACACACATATGGCTTTCACAATTACCGAGGAAGAATATGAAGAAACTCTAGTCAGGCTGAACCAATTGAACGTTTCGATTTTGCCTGGCAGGGAGCGGGATGAGCGGGATAAAAAGTCCATTTACTTTGAAGACTTGGATGGACATAAGTTTGAATTTCACACGGGCACATTGCAGGATCGACTGGAGTATTACAAAAACGAGAAAGAACATATTGAGTTTTATGGCTAATCTTGAGAATGAGTTTTAGAAAGTAAAAAAGAAAGCTGAACATGGTTGGAATTTAATGTTCATGGGACTGAAGGAATTAGTTGAGACTGGAAAAGTTAGCTATACAGGATAAAAAACGTTTGAGCAATCAAAAGTAGTTTTAGAATACTTGAATAAGAACAAACAGGACGCTTTCTTTAGTAAGAAGGCGCCTGTTTTTTGACTTATGCTTGAGGGTGCTTTCACTTCACGGTAGCGTGTTAATCTTACTTAAGAACCGACTAATTCCCACTATAGTAAGGAGGCAATTGGCCTTTTTCACTATGTGCAGTCAAACTTCCTCGTTCAACTTTATAGGATATAGTATAAATACCTTCTCCAGCACGTTGACTCCAACGCCAACGTTCTGTAAAGGTAACTAGATAAATTTCCTTTCCGATTTCCTTTGCATTACTTTCTCTAGTCACTTGATAACCATTAATCTTGCCTTCCCACTGACCAACTTCTCTAGGAAAATGATCGATTATCGTTCCATCTCCAGAAGTTGCGAATTCTATGGCATCTCCTTTTGTAAAAGGGGGCAAGAGTGGCGAAGTAACATGGAAATATGCCCATACTATCAGAAGGGAGGCAAGGGGTAAGAGGAAAAACCATTTAATACTTTTACTTTCTGCCACTCTTTTATAAAACCATTTGTCTATCACCGCATATAACAAAGCAGCCAACATCCCAGCTAGAGCAAACTGTCTTTCTTGAAAAAACAACCCGTTCGCTAAGCCAAAAAGACTAAGGATTAACACATAGAGCCAATCGTGTTGTTTAAACCATTTCCGCTGAAAATGCTCCATCCCTACAGAAACCAAATTCCCGTAAATAAGAATGATAGCCCCGATGTACATAAAGAAAATAAGAAACCATCCGATGAAATGTTCCCCTTGGTTGTATATGGTTTCTATAGGTCCTTGTGTGCTGAGAATAGCGAGCAACAAAGAAGAAATTGTGGTGGCGACAAACGTTGTTACTAACTTTCTGAAAATAAGGCTTCCGATTTCGTTTTGCATAGACTCCTCCTGTCTGCAATTCCTCTTTATATATGTTCGTTTCTCTTTCCATCTAACATGATTATTCTCAGCCTTTCTTTTAAAGCCTCTTCATTAGTTCACTTAATTTCAAATGACAACGCTTTACGCAGAATGTCTGCATAAACTTCATGCCAATCTTCACAATGCAGGGTAACTTCAAAAGGCTGGATAAAAATCCTTTGAGCAGATTCGTAAATGGCATCAAACGGAAGTATGCGAGTAATATCCATTCGATACATGGCTTGATATCCTATTAAAGGATAGGGACTATTGCTATTCCAAGCTGGGTTTTCACTGTGGTTGACTTCAACATAGCCAAGGTACGTGCAATCTCCCTCAACACACGCTTCCTCCATCACTTCACGTTTCACGCATTCAAGTGGTGATTCATTTTGTTCAATATGCCCACCAGGAAAATTCCATCCGCGGTTTTTTATATCCACTAACAGCAATTTGTCTTGATGAAAGCAAAAAGCATGCACACTTGTTATTAATTCAGGTTGAGGCAGTGTGTAAGACGATATCCAGGTTAATTTTATTCGAGACTTCCCCCAGTTTACATAGGTCGTTGTCATGTTAAAATCCTCCGTTACTAGAGAATGTATTGATAATCCTATTAGATGTCATTTGAAGTAATTAATTTGTATTTACCTGAAAATACCTTCCAAAGGTTCCAAAGGGTGAACGACATAGGTGAATTTATTCTCAAGTACAGCAGGATCATTCTTTGCAATTTCTTCTGCATCTTTCAATTCATTAACATCCACTATTACCAAACCACCGGTATGGTCCATGAAGGGACCTGCTGATTGTTTCATCTCCTCTAATTGCTACAAAGACTATGTTTTAACGCTATCCAAATTTTTAAATCTACGTCATCTACAGGTCCTATATCACTAGACAAATCCCATAGAGTGATACATTCCATTTCGTCATTCGGAATAAAAGTAGTTAAGTTTGCAACTTTAAATAGGGTTGTATTTTATATGTTGTGAGTTCAGATTACGGATTTTGGCTAATCCTTGAAATTTTAAATTCGGCACCGTTTGTCCTGTTTCTTCAAACAATTCTCGGATGGCACATTCTTTAGCAGTTTCATTTATTTCTCTTTTACCTGCCGGCAACTCCCACCGTTTCCGAAATCGATTAAATGCAAAAAGCACATTATGATTAATTTGAATGATTGCATAGGATCCTGCCAATGGTTCATATGGATGTAATTCATCCTCATTTAAATGGAGGAACTCAATAAACTCTAATGAATGGTCAACCTCCATTCTTCATGCCTCCTTAATTCACGTAAGAAAAGGATTTAATTATTATTGTATTCGTCATCTAAAAACCAAATGCCTTCTTTTTCCATATTAAAGGAGATTGAAATTCCAGAGGAGAATAGAAAGGAGTGGGCAAGAAGTTTTCATTTTTGTAAGAAGAAAATCACTAAAAAAATGTGAAGGAAGGTTATTATGGGTTCAAGAATTATGCATAGTATTATAGCCTATAAGATTACTGAATCAGTTTCAATATCAGATAAAGCTTCATTTTTATTAGGAGGGATAGCACCAGATGCGGTGTCTCCTAAAGAGTTATCACATTTCTTTTCAGGCGAAGTAGATGATTATTCAAGAAATGTGGATTATGAAAATTTCATTGAAAAATACAGTTCTGTTAAAAATAATTCATTTATTTTAGGGTATTATTCACATCTCATCGCAGATGACTTGTGGTTAAAGGGGTTTTATTTACCGTGGTTAAAAAACAGAATGGAAAACGATAAAAATATTTTAAATCTGTATCATGGGGATTTTCAAACTCTAAATGGGTTGTTATTGGATTATTATGGAGTCGCAGATGGAATTAAAGAAATTTTCGATAGTAATGGTTCAGTTATCGAAATTGAAGAAGTACCCTCAAAAGACATTAATGACTTTATTCCATATGTTTTAGAAGATATGAACTATGAAAATACACACAGTAAACAACAATTAAACGTTTTTACTTTTGAGCAAATCATTGGATACATAGAGACATCAATTCAAAAAGGAATCATACATATAAAACCACTTCTAAGTTGCCGCGATACAACTAAAGGGCAGTTTAGTTCAATAAAAATCAATGATAAAATGATGTGAGTTACTAACGGTTGGGCTCTATGGCACAGTGTTTTTTGTTGCATGGATGGCTATCGGGGTAGGTTAATGAAAATAAATTTATATTAGTAACGAAGAATGAGGTGGGAGAGTTGAACAGAGTCACGTATTTTATCGTAAATGCATTTACTACAGATCTTTACAAGGGAAATCCCGCGGCAGTATGTTTACTAGATTCAACAATATCTGAGTTGACCATGCAAAAAATTGCTCAGGAGATACCCGTACCAACAACAGCTTTTGTCCAAAAAAAGGGGAATGATTTTTTTCTTAAATGGTTTACTCCAGAGATGGAAATTCCGATTTGTGGACATGGAACAATAGCCAGTGCTTTTATTGTTTGGCAACAAGCGATTTTACCCTTAGATTCTTCTATTACATTCCAGACTTTAAGCGGTCCTCTGCAAGCAAGATGGTGTAATGAACTGGTAGAAATAACAATTAAGAAGTACCAATTAGAAGAGATTGAATGTCCTTCAGAGCTTGAAGAATGGCTCGGTACGAAACCGAAATATGTAGGGAAAACAGATTTGGATTATATAGTGGAACTAAGTCACGAAGAATACATTGCAGATTTTGAACCTGATTTTTCTGCAATGAAACAGTTTCCTGTACGTGGTGTTTGTATCACGAGCATGTCTAATGAGGAGGGAATTGATATTGTCTCTAGATTTTTTTCTCCAGCACAGGGCATTGATGAAGACCATGTAAATGGTTCTACCCACGGTGCATTAGGACCTTACTGGTGTGAAAAGTTATCAATAGAAAGTATTGTCAGCAAACAGCTTTCAAAACGAGGTGGGTTATTATACGTAACACCAAAAGAAAAAGATGTTGCCATTGCAGGTACAGCGGTACGGATATTATGGGGTGAATTATTAATCTAAGTCTCTAATATAGAGCTAAAACAACTGAAAGGTAATAGCTTTTCTTCTTCAACTAACGGGGCAGTTTAGTTGAAGAAGAGAGATTTCTTAAAAGGTATTTTAATAAGGATTTGCAGAGTAGTATAAGGAGGTCAAATTCCTTTCGAGAAAAACACAAATAAAAACTCCTTGTGGTTATAATTTCCCCCAAGGAATTTATTTTTTTAGTAAAGCTCTGGGGTTGGATATTGAGTGTTGGTATATATCTAGATGGGACATCCTTTCAAGATTATCAGGTGGGTCCTACATAAGTGTTAGGTTTAACAGATGCGGTTACCTGTTTCCAAGATTTTCATTCATACCATAGGTATACGACATAATATTTGAAGGTGTAAAATTTAAAATGTTAGAACCCCAAATTACTTGAGGAGTGGGTGCATTAAAAATCGCCAAAAGATGTGTGTTATCAACTGCATTATTTGCGAATACAGCATATGAAACCCAGAGTTGGGGTACTTGGGGTACCATAATTAAGAAAAAATTTTCGAATCACTTTACAGAAAAAGCCGGCTCACTATAGTAATAGTGAGGCCGGCTCTTTTCGTATCTTTAATTATTGCTGCAATACAGTTACTGTTTGCGGACTTGTCGTTACTTTAAAGCCTTGCTTGTTTACTACTTCTGCTGAAACTGTATACGTACCGCTTGGAACATCCGCTTCTGGAGTCCATTTCAAGTGAATTTCATGCTCATTTTCAGCTACAATCGTGTCCACTACCTTGCCGTTTACATCTTTAACGTTTATTGTCCAGTTCACACGGTTACTGGCAAACGCATTAATTTGGGCAGGGGTGGTTGTGTTTACGTTGTTGTTTGGATACACGGAGAAATAACTTACAAGCATTTCTTCATTAATATAAGTAGGATCTCCCCAAACCGTATAGCTGTGGTTAAAAGCATGGTCTGCACCTAACACTACCACACTCTTCGGCTCTTCTTTTACTAGTACAGAAGTTTGTCCCGGCTGTAAGGATTCATACTTACCGTTATACCAGATGATTGCTGCGTTATATCCGCTACCGCCCTCGTTGTCCACTGCCTTGAAAGAAATTTCATATTGTCCTTCTTTTGGCTGCACTTGAATATCAGATACAACTGGGGCAACAGAATCAACACGGATTGGAAGCTTCACTTCTTGTGGCTTCGCATTTGGGTAATCTAGTGTTGTTTTAATAACAAAGTTGTATGTGCCATCCTTGACTGCTTGTCCTGCCTGGTCTTTTACGTCCCATAAATAACCACTATTCATATAATCACCGTATGCCATAACATTTTTACGGAACTTCCACGGTTTCCCAGTATATTCACTAAAATCGCCTAGGTCTTGAACCATTTTTCCTTGATCATTCTCCACGTACATTTCTGTCTTCTTTAAGTTGCGAAGTGCTGTAAATGTTGGGTATACACCTGGCAAGACAAAGTTTGGAGAAATGACAATTCGGTCCATATTAAAGGTTCCCGTATACGGGTCATATCCCAACGGGAATTGTGCTCCTTCATCGTTCCAAAGCACGGTATATCCTAAGAATGCATCTTTATCCCATGCAACAGGATCAATGTTCTGCGGCTGATCCCAATCTCCATAGTAGCCCATATACGGAACGGTTAACGGAACTGCCGCCTTGCTGTTTTTGCCTGTGGGCACTAGGCGAACAAATCCTTCAACAAACGTCCCTTCCTCCAAGCTTTCAGGTAATACAAGTTTTACGTCTAGGTTCTTTTCTTGACCCGGTTTAATCTTCAATTTCGCACCTTGTGTATGTGTCACTTTCTCGCCATTTATAGATGAAATAGCACCTTTTACATGCTTGCTTGTTAAAGTTAAATATTCTTTAGAATCCAATTTCCCGTCTTCGTCTAAGTCAAATTCTTTTGTTTCTTTTCCATCCGTCAAAACATCTACAAAGATCATGTATTCTAAATCTTTTACATCTACATTTTTTAAGGCTTCCACATTCAACTTGAAGTTCGTCCCTTTTTTATTAATCTCTTTTAACGCTACAGCTCCGGCTTGCTCTAACGGAGTATCCTTGCTTGTCACAATAACAGGTGTTTTAATTGCATTTTGAATTTTCATTAAGCCGGATCCTTGTACACGCGGTGAGTACGGTACTTCATTATTTGTGCGCGGATCTTGTACTACCTGCGCTGTATTCATCAATGCGATTTTTGCCGTTAGTGCTGTATTCTTTGAATGAGATAATCCTTTTTCATATAATGCTTGCATTAACAATGCCGAACCACCTGCAACATGAGGAGTTGCCATGGATGTTCCACTCATAACCTCATATTCATTGCCCGCAACAGTTGAATAAATGTTGCCACCCGGTGCTGAAAGCTCTGGTTTAAAGTCTAACGTATGCGGAGTTCCGACAGATGAAAAGTCGGAAATGGTATTATTATCAGGATTATCAAGCCAAATACCCTTTGTCATATTCATCTTAACAATTTGACCACTTGTAAGCTTTGTGATTAACGCATCTCCTGCAACCTTACTTGTTGTAGCAGCTGGAGTAGATAGATAGCTGAAATTTAGATATGGGAAATCTGCCATTGTGGTTGGCGGTACTAGAATAACTGCTTTCGCACCATTCTTCTTTGCTTCCACTTGAATATAAGAATAAAATGCATAGGGTACTTGCGGTTTCGCAACTACTATTTTGCCTGCGACGTCTTTTCCAGCGAAGTCTGCCTTTCTTCCTTCCCCTACATACACCATTTCATAGCTCTCAGTAGGTGTTAGTACTCTGGAGAGTTTAAAATTAAATTGCGTTTGGTCTTGGTACGGAAGCTGTAAACCGTTTTCTTCTGCAAGCGTGGTTTTATGCATTTTTGTGTTTTCATAGGAAGCAACAGATAACGCATAGGGGCTTACTCCTGGTTCTCCAACTGTTCCAATATCCGGATTCTCAGCATATGGTTTTTCGGAAGAAGGCAAGAGATTATTTTTTGTGCTGTAAGCAGCGTTACCACCTGCTACAACAACTAGCGTGCCTTGTTCAGTTGCTTGACGAATTGCTTTTTGAATTGGGTCGTTCTCTTCGCCAACAAATCCCGCGTCAGAACCTAAGCTCATGTTGATAACATCGGCGCTTAATGTTACCGCGTGCTCGATACCTGCGATGATATCATCTTCATAAGCTCCACCCCCATTATCGGAGAAAACTTTTTCTGCCAACAACTGCACACCTGGTGCAACCCCTTGTACTCCATCGTTTGCTTCATCACCATTAGCTCCTACAGTTCCTGCAACATGCATACCATGTGAACTTCCATATTGACCGCGTGGAATTACGTCTGTATCTTTATCAGCCCAGTCATAACCTGTCGGAACTTTGTCGCTGTACCATACTTCGTTTACTGCTGTTTCTGCGAGTTCCCCTTGAATGTTCTCTTGCGTCCACTTCTCTTTTTCCTTTCCTTTTTTTGTCAACGTCATATCTTTATGAGTATAGTCTAGTCCGGAGTCGACAATCGCAACAAGCAATCCTTCTCCTTCATATCCGTATTGTTCCCATACCTTTTGTGCTTGTACCAATTCTTTGCTTGCCCCCATAGATGGTTGGAACGTCCTTGCGATATGCACGTTTATAACACCTGGAGTTGCCTGAATTTCTTTTACATTACTAAACTCCGTTTCCATACTAAAGCCGTTAAAGCTTTCATAGAATCGATGATTTACTTTAGAAGCTGAATTTTCCTTAGAAATTTGTGCAATTACTTGATCTTGTTTTTGTTTATACTTCGTCTTTTTGTTTTGGACAGATTTTTCCAATATTATTGGCTGCTCTACCTCCACAATCAAGCGCACCTTTTCATCCGGCTTATACGGTTTAGCTAAGCCGTCTTTTTTCAAATTCTTGTATCCAAGCCTATCAGCTGCTTCTATAGCAGCTTGGTTTTGTTCATCTTGGAAAATTTGCAATCCTTGCTTCGCAATCTCCTCTATATTTGGAGAGGAAACCGAATTATTCTGTGGCCCTTCCGCAAACACTGTTGTCGTTAACAACATCGCAGCCAAAGTCGTCGTTGCAAATACCTTGTACGGAAATTTTCTTCTCATTTTTTACCCTTCCCCCTTTTTTTTAATGAAACAAAAAATACTTACTTCTCAATTTTTTAATAGTTTTAAAATTAAGAATATTTCAATATAATTGTATTATTCGCCTAATAGGAAGTAAATGAGGGTAATTAGTTAGGAATAAATAGGGATTTACTTATGAAATTTTAATTAAATTATGTAAAATAATTATTTTCACTAGATAAAAGCGCCTCTAAAACTTACTTCTTCTTACAAATAATATATTGATAGAGCATTTTCTTCATATTAATTATCCCAAATACTAGTTTTCCAAATGGGCTAGTCGGATTAAAGTATTGTTCCTCCTAGCTTTCTAGTCCTTATGTGAAAAACTGACATCTGATATATCCATTTCTTCTAAAAATGTTACATGTAAATAAGAATAAAGGAGTTGATGGTACATGGATGAAGGATTAATTATTAAACTGTATCGTGAACGAGCTGGTTTGACTCAAGCACAACTGGGAAAAGGGATTTGTTCTGTCACTCATGTAAGTAAAATTGAACGTGGACTAACCCAATGTTCAAAAGAAATTATCAATCTTATTTGTGAGCGACTTAACATCGATTTACAAAAAGAATTAGAACAATATGATAGATTGAAAAAGAAGCTGAATGAATGGCTTGAAGTAATGGTCAAACAACAGATGGCAGATATAGAACTTCTCAAACAAGAAATCGAAGACAACACTTTTGTCCATATATCAGAAGCACATCATTTTTATCGTATCCTAGTAGCACGCTATTTCTTAATAAAAGGGGATGTGGAAAAAGGAAAAGACATTTTAAAGAGCTGTCAAGCTCATTGGAATGAGTTGGATCGTTATGAAAAAAATTTGTTGGAACATACATTGGGAATCTATTACCTTACTTTAAATAAAAGTAAAGAAGCAATTCATCATCTGAAGAATATTAACCCGATGGAGTACAATAACCATGAATTTTATTTTCATCTTGCGTCTGCTTCTCATTACACAAATGCTAAAGTAAAGTCCTACTATTATGGAAATCTTGCCTTAACTTATTTTCGAAAAACGAATAATTTCAAAAGAATCCTGGATTCAGAAATGCTAATGTTAGCGCAAATGGCATCTAACGACCTTGATCATTTCGAAGATACAGTTCAGCAATATCAGTCGTTAATCAAAAGCTGCCGAACTTATCAAGAAGAGGCAAAGGAAATCAACGTATGGCACAATTTGGGAGTTTAATACTTTTCAAAGGAATATTACAAAGAAGCAGTTGACGTATATAAAAAAGTACTTGAAATGTGTAAATCATTCCAAAATCCTAATTTAAAGCTAAGCGCGTTAAGAGGATACGTACACAGTTGTCTCCACATAGAGAATCTAAATAACAAGGAAGAATTAAAAAAATGTATTTGTGATGAAAATAAAGTGAAGGAAGAGCAAATTCCGTTAGGTTCCTCTAAAATTGGTGGTCTACCAGATTTGCCGGAAGATTGGGAGTTTCCAAGCTACAACAATCGCTCGCTCTCTTTTTTAGGGCAATTTAACTTAAAGGAAATAAAGCCATATAACGCGGAAAATAATCTTCCGATTAGTGAGATCCTTTATATATTTTATGATGTAGTAGAACAGCCCTGGGGTTTTGAAGAAGACGAGGGTTGTTTTAAGGTTTTATACTTTGAGGGAGACGAAAAAGAGTTAAAAAGGACAGAATACCCGGAAGAGACAGAAGACTACTTCCCTTTACCTGTTTTTAAAGTTACATTCACAAACAAGCTGACATTACCGGAGTATCCAGAAGATATGGAGTTTAGTGATGAGGATGAAGAAAACTACTCTGAAATGAGGCACGAACTTATCCAGCCAAGTGATGAGAAAGGTAACTACGAACCGGCTCATTATATGTTAGGGTATCCATTTAGCATTCAAAATGATGTTTTTGATGAATTTGATTTAAAACCAGAAGAAGCTGTTCTTCTCCTACAGATTGATTCAGATGAAGAAGATTTAAAATTGCTGTGGGGCGATTCAGGCATCATTTATTTCTGTATAGATAAGACCTCACTAGCTAATAAGCAATTCGATAAAGTTCAATTTACATTGCAATGTTTCTAATCCTTAATTAAAACAAAGGGCTACCCTATTAATGTGGCCTCTTTTGTTACTTTATTAAGGTTATATATAAAAATGACAAATTTATACAAGGCATTGATTCAGTGAGAAGTTTTTTTCTTATTCTACTAACGGGTGCTTTAGTTAAAGATCGTGGAGTTGCTTAGGCAGCTCTTTTTTCTTATTTAACTACGGGGCAGGTTAGTTGAAGAACGATTCAATTGTTGAAATTTCAAAAAAGAAATAAAAATAAGGAGTGGTTATGAAAAAAAACTTCCCAATAATACTTCAAACTATTGGTCTTTTAGGGTTTGTTTTAGCCTTTTTACAATATGAAATCGGGTTTTTTATTGGATTCTTTTGTACAGGTATTTTCTTTATATTGGACAAAGAAAGTAAGCAAAAAAACTTCAGTAAAATAGTTGGGGTCTTAGCCCTTTTATCTTCATTTTATAACCTATTTACTAAAGTAAATCTTTTCTGATGATGAATAACGTATCCATTATTTAGGCTATATAGAAGTTGTTGAACTAACGGGTGCTTTAGTTGAAGAAAAGGAATACTTCCTAATCGGGGTGTTATGTCAGCATACTGTGTATGTCCTATACAATAGGTTTAACGAATAATATACTTGTAATTTACCTTTATTTACTTACCGTTTCGGCGGGAGTAACCCCTTCATTTTGAAAATAAGTTGTAATTATTTTAGTAATAAACCAGTTTGTTCTATAGGGCTCTGGATTCATTTCTACAGTAATAACCTTATGTCCTCTGCCGAAATTTTCATATGAAGTTAGTAAATCATATGAAATTGTATATTGTAACTTTGTATCACTTATTTTATTTACTTTTACAAAATGAACGTTAGCAACCCACGGACTTGATTGTCCAGTCACCCAACCTTTTTCTTCGAACTGTTTCTGTGTAAGTTTTTGAAGAGATGGTGATAGCACAGCATATTGAACAGCACCACTTCGATTTTCTACACCCAATATCCATAATTCCGCAGCTTGTTTGGGGGTTCTAGGTTGCAATCCGTAAATAAATGAATTTAATTGACTCTCCAAATCTTGTCACCTTTCGAACATGCTTTTCTAATAAGATATGTTTCAAATGACTTTTAAGTCAGAGATAAATTGGAACAGGCTCCTTTAATGGAGAGGACTTTTTTCATTTCCTCTTCTAATTCGGACGAAGGGGTCAAACTGAAGAAATATAAAAAAGAAGGTATTGAAATTGTGAATAAGATTAATTTGAAGGAAAAGTAGCCGTCTACTTTCCTTTTTTTTATGAGTTTTTTAAACTCAGTTTATCTCAATTCAGCTTCTCTCCTCAATCAAGTAGCTAAGTAAATCTTTTATTTTTTGCAGCCAGGAAAATAAAATCCACCAGCAGCTATTTATGTGTTTTTGTCTAATTTTTCATAAAAACAATAATAATTTACAAGATATTTACAGAAAATCAATATTGATTGTGTATTATTTTTTTATACATAGGTAATTTGTGTGAGTGCATTATTTTATGCTGTTTTGAGGTGGCGTCTATGTATTCCCCCTATTCTGGGAGGTGAACTTCAAAATATCGGCGTGCCAGGATTAAAGCACCGTTTCAGTTTAATGAGAATAGTAGAAGGAGAGAATCAAGGTTCCAATATTGGAAACGAAAGGGGGATTTCCGTGACGAAAAATCTCCTCTCATCCTGATCGATTGGAGGATGCCCACCATCCTTGTAAAGAGGGGCGACCTTCTCCATCACAATGGAGTCGTCGACATGTTCGATATAATCAATGAGTTCCGCATCAAAGTTTCGCTACGGTTTTGTTTTTTACTCAATTTTTCAAGATTTTTGAACAGACTCTTAAAATACTTAAAATATGGAGGTTTTCTGTAATGAAAAGAATTTTATCCATTACCCTCGTATTAACGATGATATTCGTTATGTTAACGACCACCGCAGGCGCATCGGGCGACAAAATCGTCAAAATCGACAATATGCAGCCGATTTACGGTCAAACGATTACCGCCAGTGTGATCAAGGGTAAAGGTTCAAAGGGCAAAAATCTAACATTTCAATGGCAAGTACAGGATTCACGTATAAGCGATAAATATATTAATGTAAAATCGGGTGGTACATCCAAAAGCTACACCGTAACGTTAAATGATATTGGTAAAAAATTGCGTGTTGTAGTTGGTTTACCATCAAATAGTGACAGAAAAACTTCATTGCCCACGAACGCAGTATTAAATGCCAATCCCCTTATTGCATCGATGAAATTCGATAATAATTTAAAGGACGATGCAAATCAAGAGAACTTGGAAGGGAAAGGAAATTATAGTTATGTAGACGGTGTATTACCCGGGACCAAAGCTCTGCACTTAGAAAGTGGAGACGGCAATTATGTCGGTACAAAGCATAGCTTGAATTTTGGTAATGACAGTTATACCACATCCTTCTGGTATAAGGGTGACACTAACAATAATCAGGTAATATTATCAAACAAGGATTTTACTAAGAGCTCTAATGAAGGCTGGGCGATTTATACATCAGCCAATTCGGTCAATATGAATTTAGGATTCCCGACCACATCAGTAAAATTTGGGCGCGACACGTTTAATGCTTCCGATTGGCGTTACGTGACATTTGTTGTAGACAGAGATAAAATGCTCGGATCGTTGTATATTGATGGTTACAAAATGACTGAAACTTCGCTGGGAATCGGATCTTTAGATACATCGAACCCATTAAATATAGGTAGCGACGGATTGGGCAAACATGGCGGTAATTCATTCGATATAGCTGATCTGAATGTTTGGAAAGGTGCATTTAGCAGTGATGTAGTCCAAGCTAATTATAATAGTTACGCTGTAAATAAAGTAGATATGAACGCACTTAACGACACAATATCAGAAGCAAATACACTAATAGCAGACGGACTTGGCAAAGGCTTCAGCGAAACCGATTTTGATCATTTGAAAAAGGTTTTGAATACTGCAACTTCGGTTGCAAGAACGCAAAAAGTAAAATTATATACACAGGAAACCATCAATTATTACGAACGTGAACTAAACAACGCCCTATTCATCTATCAAAAAAGCAATAAAACATTAACTCCCGCCGGTTTAAATATGATTGTGGACAGCGACCCGGAAATCAGTGGTAATCCCGCAACACACGCGCGCATTGAAAAAGATTACAGAACAGAACTGAGACTATTCCCACAGGCCGACGTACTTTTTATTCCTGGCGACGTTACCGGCGGTAACAATGCCAATGAATATGTATGGATGAAAAATCTGACAGACATACATACTAAACTTACAAATGAGGGTTTGTTAAAAAATACGAAGTTTTATATGGTAAGAGGCAACCATGATATGGGCGGAGCCGAACAATTTATTCCTGTCGGTTCGGCGGGCGCGTGGAACGAGTCAACGAATTCATACGATAACAATTTCTTTAACGATTCTTATAGGGTAAAGGTAAAAGGATATAATTTTGTGGGTTTTGACGGAAATTATAACAACGAAAAAACGGTGGGAAAAGCCACCAATTTCCTCGACCAAATTAGAAAAGAAGAGGATTACGATCCAACCAAACCCATATTTGTATCTTCTCACTACCCTATAAGCGGAACCGCGTGGGGATCGGCATGGAGCAGCGCGGCAAGTAATAATGTAGGTAAATATATTGCCGACAATAATTTTTCACAGGTGGTATATATGTCAGGTCATACGCAATACGACCCGACCGACGAACGTTCTCACTATCAAGGTGCGGCTACGTATCTCGACAGCGGTGCGAGTTCATATTCCAGTTATATTGATAACGGTCCGTACGGAGGATATATAGAAGGCTCGTATATCAAATACCATACCACACCTCGCATCGCGAATTTCATAGAGGTTTACGGTTCAAAAATTATCATCAAACAGTATAATTTGAGTACAGATGAATATGTAGGCATACCTTCTGTAAAAGTCGTTGGTGAAGGCAAAGATGCCTTTACCTATAGCAGGAGCGATATAAGAGAACTCATAGCTCCGCAGTTTGAAGAGGGTATTACGGTCGATTCCTACAAAAACAACGAACTTGCTTTTACAATAAAGCAAGCAAATGACAATGTGCGCGTTTTGGAATACAATATTCAGCTTATCAACAAGCTCACCGGGAAAGTGGACAAATCGTTTAACAGCCTTTCACTGCCGCTAGACAAACCATTCGATGAATACAGACAGTATAAGTTTACAGATTTGTCGCCGACTACTCCATATATACTCAGGGTATTTGCCGACGATTCCATGTATAACCGTTCGTCGCAGGACATTGACATTGAGGCTCAAAGTGTTAATTTAAACAGCATCACTGCGCCTGCTGACATAACAGGGTTGACAATCGGAACGGCGAAGACAGCGGACGCCCTTGGATTGCCAAAGACAGTATCCTTGGATACTGATGCAGGCAGGGGAGAAGCCAATGTGACATGGAATGTAGATGCTTCAAACTATGATCCCACTGTAAAGACTGCACAAACCTTCGCTGTCAATGGAACTGTAACTTTGCCAACTGGGGTGAAAAATCCCAATAACGTCCCTTTGACAACAAGCACTAAAGTAACGGTTAATAAGATCACTCAGTCTCAAATGACGGCAACGGCGACAAGTCAGGAAACGATTGGTGAAAATAATTCAGCATCCATGGCGATTGACGGAAATTCACAAACTTTTTGGCATACAAAGTGGGATAAATCTGATGTTCTCCCTCAATCGATCACCTTAAATCTTGGAGGAACTTACCCAATCGATAAGGTCGCGTATTTACCAAGGCCATCAGGCAGCAACGGAAATATTACAGGATATAACGTTTATGTAAGTACAGATGGAGTGACCTTTACTAAAGTTGCAAGCGGAACTTGGGCAAACGACAATGCGGAGAAAGTAGCAACTTTTGATCCGACAGATGCATCATATGTCAAGCTCGAAGCAACGGCGGGTGTTAACGGCTGGGCAGCGGCCGCGGAGATTAGCGTCCTTGAAACAGAAACTGTAAAGAATTAGCTTCTAACTTTAAGAGAATTTATTGAACGCTGGATACGGTGAATTAAGGAAAGACCATTACAAGTGAGGATTGGCACATGGTTAAAGATGCAGATATCAATCATAACGACAAGATTAATTTTGCAGATTTAGTTTGGATCGCCAATAAGATTTTGCAATAGCACCAGATAATAAGGAGAGAAAAGTAAATCTTTTCTCTCCACTTTCTATGAAATGAGGTCCCATTATGATTCGACGTTCATTCCTGTCATTGTTTATCATCTTATTATTTTTTGGAACTGCCACAACTTCACTTGCGCATTCCATAGATATGAATTACTCGGATTTAAACATTGAAGGGAACGAGATTCTCTATGATCTTTTTATTGAACAAACAGACTTGTTTCCACAATTCGGTACTGACTTGGATAATCTGGTGAACGATGAACTGGCCTCGCAAAAAATTGAATCCTATCTACAGAAAGGTCTTCGCATAGATGCGGATTCGAAGCCCTTAACGATGGAATTGGTTTCGATGAACATGGCGCAAAAGGGTGCCGTAAGAGGCATGGAAATTCAACTGACGTTTATCGCCGATGAAGAAATCGAACAATTTAATCTTCATTACGATTTGGTGTTTGACGATGCGCCTGCTCATACGAGTGTACTCATGGTCCATGCAGGGGAATATTTTCAGCAGGATATGATTGATAGCACTAATAGAGATATTCTGATCAACCTTCCCCAGGACCCTC
Organism: Paenisporosarcina sp. FSL H8-0542; assembly: GCF_038632915.1. Taxonomy (NCBI): domain Bacteria; kingdom Bacillati; phylum Bacillota; class Bacilli; order Caryophanales; family Caryophanaceae; genus Paenisporosarcina; species Paenisporosarcina sp. FSL H8-0542. Next base: position 3,478,089 of record NZ_CP152050.1, on the reverse strand, counting down.
CCCAGGACCTTCCTCAGGAACTTCCCCAGCCTGAAATTGGATCCGTCCTATGGAAATACTTTGTACTTGGAATCGAACACATTTTGACCGGGTACGATCATTTGCTGTTTTTGTTATCCTTAGTATTAATCGCATCTCGCTTCAAGGATGCGTTGAAAATTGTTACTGCTTTTACAATCGGCCACAGCATAACACTATTCTTGGTGGCCACCGACCGTATTCAGGTCAGTTCGCATTGGGTCGAAGCCTTGATTGCCCTGACGATCTGTTATGTGGCAGTGGAAAATATGTTTGTTCAAAAGGCGAAATGGCGGTGGCTATTGACGGCCTTATTTGGCCTGATTCACGGCATGGGCTTCGCCGGGGCTTTGGCCGAAACGGGACTTCCAAAGAGCAATCTGATTGGCTCACTCCTGACGTTTAATTTAGGTGTGGAAGCGGGCCAGATCATGTTCCTATGCCTATTACTTCCCTTCTTGCTATGGCTGCGAAGGTTCCCATGGTATCGTAAAATGATGATCTCAACGTCTTGCCTTATTTTTGTGCTGGCATTTTATTGGTTGATTCAAAGATTGTAATTAGGCCATTTATTGATCAATACGAGAGTTAGCGGTATTTTTGCTAGCTCTTTTTTTTATTGCGTGTCTAACCAAGTCAGGCACGACTATCTGGTATAGTCCGGTCGAGGTAAGAGCCTAGTGGATGCTCTTCTTTTGTGGGTAATTTTTTAATAAAAGATGTTCTCGATATGGAACCATTATATTTAATGATAAGTATGTCACTCCTATTCTTTACATCAAGGAGTGAATATAGAAAAGCGAAAAAAGAATGGGTAAAAGAATGAACTTGTTCAACTAACGGGGCAGGATAGTTGAACATTAGTCTCAGCTTTTAAAATTAAATTCCTATTATTTTATTGTCCTAAATAAGTGAAATCGTCCATAAATATACTGTGGGTATGTTAAGACTTTAATTAGGATAGGAGTGAATAGGCAATAATGAAACAAACGATGCGCGTTCTTATTTCTGGTGCAAGCATTGCCGGTCCGGCACTCGCTTACTGGCTTCATCGTCATGGATTCAACGTGACTGTAATTGAACGTGCTCCAGCATTGCGCGCGGGTGGATTCGGGGTTGATATCCGTGGTGCAGCCATTTCCGTGCTTAAGGGGATGGGTATACTCGATCAAGTTCGTGCAGCTGACACGAACATGACTGGTGTTTACTTTGTGAACAGCAAGAGCAAGATACAAGGTCAAATAAGCGAAGCAAGTATGGGGAACCAGTATGGTCTGGACATCGAAGTCATGCGAGACGATCTAAGTAACATTTTGTACGATTTAACCAAGGATACTGTTGATTACATTTGGGGCGATTCGATTACCGCTATAAATGAGACTGAAGCTGGTGCAGAAGTTCAATTTATTCATGGCAAGCCACAGACATTTGACCTTGTCATCGGTGCAGACGGGCTTCATTCTAATGTTCGAACCTTAACTTTTGGAGATGAAGCACAGTTTAAACGGACGCTTGGCTGTTATATCTCGATTTTCACTCTCGAGAATTACCTCAACCTCGACCACCGCCAACTGTTATATACGATACCAGGCAAAACTGTAGGTATGTATAGCGCTCGTGACAATACCGAAGCAAGGGGTATGTTCTTGTTTCAATCAGAGGCATTGAAGCACGACCGCAATGCTACAGAATCTCAAAAGAAACTAGTAGAAAATGCCTTCTTAGGCGATTCAGGTTGGGAAACCTCGCATCTACTCAAAACCATGAAAGATGCGACAGACTTTTATTTTGACGAGGTTTGCCAGATTCACATGCCGACATGGTCAAAAGGGCGGATTACATTGGTAGGCGATGCGGCGTATGGTCCATCTCCTCTATCAGGTCAAGGATCTAGCCTGGCGCTTGTCGGGGCTTATGTATTAGCTGGTGAACTTAAAGCTGCAGATGGCGATTTCGCCCGTGCATTTGTAGCCTACGAACAAAAAATGAGAAAGTTTGTTGAGAAGAATCAAAAAATAGGACTAATGGCTGCCAGGAGTATGATTGAAAAATCAAACTTCAAAATCTTTCTACGCAATTTAATGTTGCACATACCCCCGATTATGATCGTACAATTTAAGATGATTTCAAAAATGATAGCCAAAGCTGCTAACGGGATCGAGCTGAAAGATTATTGATATGGATTTATTGGTTGGAGGGTTACTACCAACAAGTGACACGATCAAAAAAGGCTGTCTATTTTCAGTAACCATATAAAATCCGAACAAATTTCTGTTTAGCCAGCTAAGCGCAAACATGCCCTTAAGCCCTTTAAATACATTTTTAGTCTTCCGCAAGCCGGAGCGATTCTTTAGCAGGGATCGCTTTCTTTATTGAGTTAAACAATGAACGGTAGCGGCTGCTCTTTTTCTTTTGAACTTATAAGAAAGCAGAAGTTGATTAATTTTCTCCCGAAAGAGAAGTTGGCTTAGCAGAATCAAGCATTGCCAGCGAAGTAGCACAATAAGAAAAAATCGTCCGATTGAACGGACGATTTTTTTATTTAACATTATGTCAGTTGGATTATATACAAATGTTAAGCCAGTTGCCTTTAAAGGGCAGCTTTCTTTATGGATTAATGTCGAATACTTCCCAATCCGGATGTTATGTCAACACGTTGTGCATACACCATACAAGCCAGTTCATTTTTTTACTACCTGCAGGAAGTATTTTTATGTTTGTAGAATTCTCAAGGGAAAATGCATATGTTATTCTATAGTTGCATTAAGGAAACTTTTTTTCTTCAAGGAAATAAGCTCGGATTTTCTTGCATATTTTTATATAGGAGGTACTTTATGTTTGTAGGATTCTTAAGAGAACATGCATTTGCTTCTAATTCATTACCTGTATTGTTTTGGGCGACTTCTTTTTATGTTTGTAAAATTCTTAAGAGAAAATGCTTATGCTTCCCCAACATGGAAGACTAATGGTTTTTGACCAAAAATGATCACTTCCTGATCCTGATGTTATGTCAACACGTTGTGCATGCTGCACACTCGTTCAGCGATAGAATAGATATGTTACTGAACGCATTTCTTCTTCAACTAACTGAAAATCATCTTTCTTATTGTACTAACGGGGCAGCATTCCTGTTTGAAGGATTTGTGCCATCTTGAAAGAAAAAAAGCCCTCTAGTATGATGTGAGTGTCAACGACCATTGACCCATCAGCTAACTAGGAGGACTTCTCTATGCAGTTTAAATGCAATGAAAAAATTAATCAAGTGACTGAAAATACACTCGTTGTCGGTATGGATATTGCCAAGCGTGTTCATTATGCGTGCTTTGTCGATGAACGAGGGCGTGTGATTGAAAAATCCTTTGCAGTAAATCAATCAAAAGAAGGCTTTGAAAGTTTGTATGAAAAGATTCGTCAAACCATGAAGGAAGCTAAGAAAACAGACGTTATCGTTGGAATTGAGCCTACAGGCCACTATTGGATGAACTTGGCTTATTTCTTAGGTAACTATGGCATTCCACTCGTCATGGTAAATCCAATGCACGTCAAACGTTCGAAGGAACTGGACGATAATTTACAAACAAAGAACGACAAAAAAGATGCGTTGGTCATCGCACGCTTATTGAAGGATGGCCGTTTTAGTTATCCACGTTTGTTAAAAGAGGTAGAAGCTGAACTTCGTATCGGATCTACTCTCCGTTCAAAGTTAACGGAAGATTTAGCGAGTATTAAAAATCGAATCGTCCGTTGGCTTGATCGCTATTTTCCAGAGTTTACTCAAGTCTTTCCGTCTTTTGGAAAGATGGCGTTGGCGGCATTGGAAATGACTCCATTTCCACAGGATATTGAAGGGAAAACAGCTGAGGAGTTGGTTTTTCTATACCGTGAGGTAGAGGGTATGAGAACGCCACAGTTGCCGAAAGCAAAGCTTCTCATTGAAGCTTCGACTAACTCAATCGGCCTGAAAGAAGGAGAAAAGATGGCCCGACATGAAATCGCCACGCTCCTACGTCAGTATCGCTTATTAGAAACCGAAATTGCCTCTGTAAATAATCAATTAGCCGAAATGGCACAAACAACAATGGAATATGAGTTACTCAGTTCCGTTCCTGGTTTAGGAGATGCGACGATTGTTGATTTACTTTCTGAAGTAGGGAGCTTTTCACTTTATGAAAATCCACGCCAACTTATCAAACTAGCGGGATTAACACTACGTGAAAACTCGTCTGGTCAACATAAGGGACAAAAACATATCTCGAAAAGAGGGCGAAAGAAACTCAGATATATCCTCTTCAAAGTAATAGTTCCACTCATACGTCATAACGCGGCGTTTAAACAGCTTCATGAATACTACACAACACGCAAACAAAATCCCTTACGGGGTAAGCAATCAATGGTGGTCTTGTGCGGTAAATTACTGAAAGTATTACATGGCATATGTAAAAAGAAAGTCCATTTTAATGAGCAGTATATGATGAAGGATCTTTACTGCCTCTCAGAGGCAGCGTAAACATTTCGATGATCGATTTATGACAAGAAGGATGACACGGAGAAGCCAGCAACATAACTAAACTAAGACCATGAGTCCCCGGGGCAGCTTAGCAGGCCTCTGCCTTATGAATAGACCAAACGAAGGAATGTAAGCGCACTGACGCTAAGAGACATGGGAGGGTCCGTCATCATAAGTTTCGCAGAGATCCATTGTGCATCACATAATGGCAAAGAAAAGCTAATGATTTCCATTAGTTTTAGCGAAGCGTACTCTTAAGTTGGTAATAAAAACTATATATTCAAATCTATGTTTATTGAAACCGTCAAAAATATTTTTCCTCACATCACGAAGTGATGTAAACCGTTGATACATCAATGTTTATAGAGGGAGGTTAGTTCAATAAGAAGTTGCAGTTTTGTTAGTAAAGAAAAAGAGGAGGAGAGGATGAAAATGGAACAAGTGAAAAAGTTTTTACGCTCTCTCATCTATAAAAATTACGATGAATTTGCGAAAGTTTTGGGCTACAAAGATTGGAAAGTTGCTGAAGAAAACACGTTTTATGTTTGGCGTCTAGGAGAAGACGCAGGTTGGTATGCGACAGAACTCCCTAATAAAAAGTGGGCAGTTTGGAATGATGAAGGACAACCACCATATTCTATCAAAGTCTTTTTAACGTGGTCCGAATCAATTGAACAGTTATTTGAGGAAAAAGGATTACCAGAGGATTACTGGCTACCTGAAGGATTTGATGAGAATGAAAATATATTTATGAAGGAACCAGACAGAGACAAAAAGATGTAAATATAATGAGAATAACGTTATTCAACTAACGGGGCAGGTTAGTTCGATAAGAAAAGCGATAAAAATAGGTATAAGAGATATTGTTAATTTTAATTACGTTCCAGAGGGGGTTTCAAATGAATTCGATCAAAGAAAAATTAGACCTATTACATAATATGATAAAAGAAGTGAATGGGATAGTAGACTTTGATTGGTGTGTAAAATTGTTTTACCCTTATTATGAACACTTTAACGACGATAATTTGAGATATAGGGGGGGTTCCCTTATTGCTTTTTGGGGTCTTTTGATAGAGTGGGAAGACCGAAGTGGATTTCCATTCTATATAGGTATAGAAGGATACAACCGTCACTATTTTGATAAGTACCTCAAAGAGTTTCTAAAACATACTTCCAACATTAAAAAGCAATATCCAAACATTTATTTTGTTATTATTCAAACGCTAAATCATTTAGATAAAAGAGAGGATCTTGAAGGTAAATTTCCTAATATTCCAAGTGACCTATTTAGTACCATTAGAAAAGAATTATTGCAGATTGATGTTCAAAGAATAAACACTGAGATTTATCGAAATGCCTTTAGAGAAGCTGGTATGTCTTATTAAACTAACGGGGCAGGTTAGTTGAACAAGGATTAGTAGGAAACAGCCAAATTCCAGACTGATTCCTATTATTTTTCTAAGTGAAGGGATTCAATAATTTTAGTAACTGGCAAATAATGAACTTTACATTGATAAGTTCCATCTGGCAAATGGTTGTATGTATCGCCTTTTATTTGATAGACTCTATCGTCTATTTCAATTGTAGTAGTTGCAATACTTCTCCCATTATCATTAAACTCAATAAAGCAATCGCCTTGTGCTATTTGTACTTTTCCAGCTTGCAATTTAAGAAAGTCAAATCCATATATACCTGAAACAATTCCTGTTAATAGTAACAGGAAGAATAAGGCTAGGACATTGCCGCCTGTTGCCTTTTTTCGCTTTACAAGACTGACCAAATAACTTAACGTGACAATAAATAAAATTAGAAAGATTATGAGAGTACTGTAAAAAGCTATTAACATCCTTTTCACCCTTTTGATGTATCGTTAAATATACATACGTTTTGGAATGGCGAGAGTTTCATAATTTTGTGAATTATTATGGGTACTAAAACAATGTGTACAACCGTTTTATTACCTCAATGTTATTGTGAATATTTGGATATTTGGTTTAAACACAGAATTAGTATTTATGCTTGAATTTTTTTTATCGATTGTAAAGAGCAATTTTGTGAAACATTTCACTTAAACTAACGGGTGCTTTAGTTGAAGATTCGATTTCTGAAATAATCAATCTTTTTTATAAAAATGAATAGCAATAAACAGGTGAAACCTCGTATTTTCAAAATACGAGGTTTGTTTTTTACCTAGAAATTGATTATGCTCGCTAAATTTTAATTAAAATTTTTTTCAATGGTTACACTAAGATAGTTCAAAGGACAATAATTCGTTTTCTGTTATGTTGAATGATTGTCCAAAAGTGGTAAAGAAACCTGGTACGTTTCTACTTATCTTATTGTTAATTACTTTTAGTATATATAACATTAATTCTTGTTCCAAATCTTCTCTATTTTCAAGAGATGTCTGAAAGAGTGACCTTTTAATTTTAGGCTGAATTAACTCTATTATTGCTCTTATTTCTTTTTCCTCAATAATATTCATTATGAATTCACTCCTTTGTTTCCAACAACTTTTGCTAAGTTTTGTATTGTGTTATCGAGAGATTCAATCTTTCTTTCAAAGCGATGCAATAAATAAATGGTCATGACAATCGGAAAACCAAAGTTGCCTACTAATTGGATCATACTCGCTTCATCTAACATCGTTCATTTCCCCCCTTAGTTTCTTCAATGCTACATTCTTCGTATTAGTAACAAACTGCTGTGAGACAGCTAAAGTTTTCGCTATCTCAACATCTTTTAACTCCATTACAAATACATAAAATAAAATTTCTCTTTGTTTATTGGTTAATTTTTTTATCGAAGAATGCAATTTAAAATCTGTTATATAATCCTCTAACTTGTTTGAATGAGTTTCTTCTCTGGGAGGTGGTACTTCAATTAAATCTAGTAACGTAGAATTATCTTCGTTTGGTCTATCTAAAATTGATTGATAACGTTGCTTATACAGTCGATTTTTTCTATCTAATTTTTGACTTTCAAAGTGCAAACTTTTTAGTATATAAGCAATCGAACGGATTCTAAAATAAAACTCCTTAAATCTTTCATCTAAAATTTTTTGGTTAATGCCTGTTGGATTCCTAAGATACTCTTGATATAGCTTTCGATTCCTATCATCTTGAAAAAACTCTGCAAGTAGTCGATTTTTATTCATTTCAAACTTCCACCTCCCATTTCTACGAATGTATGTTCGCTTTTTGGGTAAAAAATATAGAACATGAATAAAATCATGTCCTTTATTATTAAAGGGATATATAGTATAAATATAACAACCAGTTTATGCTAAAAAATCTTTTTCTTAGGTTAATTTTACATGATTTTCATAAAAAATCATATATATTTTGATAGTCAAAGCATTGGGGGAGAGGTTCATGCCAATAGAGTTTCACTATTTCTCATTGATTTTATTTGGTTTAATACTAGTTCGAATCTTTTTAAAAGAGAAAAAAGAAAGATTTAAGAAGATTAATGCTTATATAACAGTAGTCAACATTGGAATTCTTCTACTTTTTAATTTAATTACCTATTACTTGTCGGATCAATATCGATTATTTTTCATAAACCAATTTAATACCTATTTATTGATAGTTATATTCATTATTATTCACATTACTCTTATACTTGATATAATCAAAACAAATAAAAAGGACGAAGCTTAGTAGCTATCGTCCTTTTTTATTTTTTTATATAAATATTACCATTTTATATAGTTAATTTGACCGTTTTGAGTCCTTTGTACATTACCGTACTGATCAAGTGCTTCCCATTTAATTTGAATGGCACTTCCATTATCGTACATAGTTGTTCGTAGCCCCCAACCAACGCGTGGGTCTGGCCAATCTTCGTCTTCAGTGTCAAAAGCACCAATTTCTGCCATAGTAAAGGCAGCAGTAAAAAGTGTTACATATTTCGCTATAACTCCAGTTGCTGTAAGCCCTATTGCTGTTCCTACGAAAAGAGCAACAAGTTTACTAGTCTTAAATTGATCGACATCAGCTTGAGTAAAGGTTTTCTTTTGAGTATGTGTGCCAAGCAGTTTTACTGGTCTAATAAAATAATCGTAAATTGCACCTCTAACTGCATCAACTTTGACGTAGTATTCTCCGTAATATGGAACTTCTACATATACAGTGTGATTTTGACCAGGGCTTGAAGAAATAGTTTGTGTTTTTACAATTCCCGAATCCCCCGGACGTTGAACAATCAAACTCACTGAGGTCGCATTAGCAGGTGTTTTGAAACTAATCTTAAGTTGTCGTGTTGCACTTTGAAGAACTGACAAGTAAAAATCGTGATTTCCATTATGAATTGCCATTTTACCATCTCCTTTTTTTGTCTTACATTTACTAAAAGGAGGATTCAGAATAAAAATTACAACAAAAAATGAAAAATTAATTGAATATATCTATAAAGATGGAAAACTAAAAATTATCAAAAGAATGACTTGCTGACTATTTAATAATTCGCTATACTAATAGTAGTTATTTTATTTCGAAAACCTTTGTATTTTCCCATCGTTAAGATGAGCAGAAAAAAGCTAGGTGTGCGTCTGTGTTTTCCAAAACAATTCCCGTCTTTTGACGAGCAGAATTAACGGAAATGAAAAAATATTAATTAGTTTATAATCCAAACGTCTGTATACCTATGTCTTTATGACATCTGCGTACAGGCGTTTTTTTGTTTCCAAAAACTTGATAAGTCCGATATCTAAAAGCCCTTTAAACCTACGTTTAGAGAGCTTTTTTTTATATAGCAATACCAATCCAAAAAAATTAGAGGAGGTTGTCAAAATGACAACAAAAGAAATCACATTCACACAGGAACAAAAATCTTTAATCTGGAACACAAAAGTCGCTCCAGCGAATGGTACTGAGTACGAAGCGAACGCACGCTAGATGCAAACGATATTTCTGGGCTACATTAATTGGAACCTTTCTATTTATTTTGTTGTATTTTAGATTATCGGAGCATCCAGGCTTGTTTCTCAAACTCATCCTTCCAAATAGCTTATTAGTTGGTGGAATAAGTGGGATTCTATTTTTTACTCCTATTGAAATGATGCGAGCACTTAAGACTAAGGTGGATCAAGGGAATTAAATTGCCAACGAATATTCAGACCGTAGGATACATCATTATAATTTTGAATTGATTGCATCCAATAAACTGCATGAAATAAACTAATGGAATTTGAAGATTTGGAGAGGACCATGTGAGTGCGTGGATTGAAAGTATAAAAGTTGGTTCCACTTTAATATTGATAATTTTAAATAACCTTCTTCAACTAACGGGTGCTTTACTTCAAGAAGGAGTAATGTCTTTTTCTATTAACGGAGCAGGTTCACAGAATAGGTTAGGTTATTTAAGGCTTTCTACTTCAGCATGAGCCTTTTCCAAGTTCTCAGAGGCTATACCTAAGTGGTGATCCACTTTTGCTCCTACTTCATCACTGGGATCATCCAAAAGTTCCACCATAGCCCAGCCCCAATCAATATAGTTCTCAAGAGCCACTATTAGCATCTCATTCGCTTCTTGGTATTCCTTTGGAGGTGTTACCTCACTCATTACCTGCAAATTAATATTGGTTGTATGTGAAAAAGCCTTACATAATTCCTCCATATCGTCTAGTGAGGATGATGCTGATGCTGCAGATATTTTATTTAAATTCTCATGTATTAAATCATAGTTGTTTTCAAACTTACCCACATACTCCTGTTCTGTGATTGGGTCTGATTTTTCATTTTCACTGGACTTAACCTTTTCTGAACACCCTGTTATTAGCAAGCCACCAATCAACATTATCCCCATTGCTTTTCTCAATTCCCTATCCCCCTTTATTTTTTACTATTATGGTTTTCGGAATACTTCAATAATAATAAGTATTTCTTTTTTAGGTTACACATTCATCGTTACAAATATTGAATCAGGTTGTCCGCATTATTAATCAGTTTTTCTCTGCTATTAATCACTTTCAGTCCATGTTTTAAGGAGAGTTTCATGTTTGCGTACAGCAGAACAAAACCATTTAGGGAAAGAAGTAAAGTCGGGAGTTATCGAACGCAAAGAATCTGGTTAGTTCATTCGATATTTAAGAACAATCCGACAATGGCAAGCCAAACCATCTTAAAATCGAAGCATATAATAGAGATGGGACTATTCATTGGAAAGATGGTATTTGTGATGAAGGCTTATTTTCGAGGAAGAACAAATAAGTAAAACTAACGGGGTTAGTGAAATAATACTACTTTGAATGGATTATGTCGCGAAAATGTGTATTCACTTTAAGCCTATTACAAAAGAAAAAGCCTTGGGTTTTTAATTACCAAAAGGCTTTTTGGATTTTAGTAAAGGGTAGGAGTAGGATAACAGGCAACAGCATCTATAAATCTTGGGTCAATTCCGTAGAATTGCCAGAAGGAACCGTTCCATCTATATCCAGATACTTCACCATATTCCACGCGAGTTGGGTAAAACCAGAATTGGTCCCCATTTATAAGCCATACATAAGTGTTTTGATATACACAGTCAATTATATAGGATACAGAAGGTTTTGTTGGTATGAGAGGTGGGGGAGGGGAAGTTGGTGCCATTGTTCCCTCGGGCTGGAAAAATCCCATGTTATTTCACTCCTTTAATTTAGGGTCTAAATATTATATGTTGAAAAGAAGTAAAAGGATTATTTAACTGGACTATCAAAAACTAAACATTGTGAAGTAATGTACTTAAACTCCCATGAAAATTAAAATCAAAAAAAAGCAAATTAAAGTAGACCCAGAAAACACTTTTTAAAAAAAGGCTGAGCCTTGTAAGATTTATTATTAATCTAATCTGTCAGATAATCAAAAATCCTTCCTAGAGTGAAAAGCCTAGGAGGATTGGCTAGTGCAACGACCTGAGTAGGATTAATCTTCCACGAGTGCTATCCATAGTTCATCGTCCTCTCTCACCCAGCCGTAGTAATCCTTTTGGAGGCTCTGTGAAAGTATAGTAGACGTTACGTAAAAACCCCACGTAACGAGATCATCCGATCCAGTGACGTGGGGTTAAAGGTTTACACTATTTGACTTGGCGATCGATTTTGATTTGATTCCATACAGCTATACTGACGATTTCCGAAACATCTTGCAGTTTTTCTTTGCTGATTTTATCTATTGTATCTTGTGGCTTGTGGTACCAAGGCTCAGCGGGATTGTGGATGAATAGGGCAGCGGGAATGCCTGCATTTGAAAAGGGTACATGGTCACTGCTGTCACCTTGATTGTAAGGTGTGGGTTCACCGTTTAGCTGTGTGCTGGCATCCTGGGCGAGTTCAGTCACAAGGTTAGGCTTATTATCGACCGTTTGCAAGATTAATTCCCCGGCATCTTTGCTTCCGACCATGTCCAAATTGAAATTTGCCACGATTCGGCTGATTTCATTTTTCGGTAACTGTTCGACATAATGATTGGATCCAAGTAATCCAAGCTCTTCAGCACCGAACGTGATAAAACGAATTTCTGTGTCGGTTGGAATGGTTTTCAAGACACGTGCAAGTTCAAGCGTCATGGCAGTTCCTGATGCATCGTCATTAGCACCCGGCGCACCTGCAACTGAATCGTGATGAGCACCGATGACCAATATATCATGAGATGCTTTGTTGGAAACGTTGGGCTTTTTAGTTGCAATGACATTGTGCGATGTATTTTGAGCGGATTTAGCACCTTCAATGTTCAATGAGACAACAGCACGCGGGTTTTTGTTGAGATGAATCAATATCGCTTCTCCTTCTGTCTGGGTCAACAGCACAGACGGAACATAAGCCTTATTTGGTTCACCTAAACTTCCCATGATGGTTCCTGGTGCATTGTTGTAAAATATGACCCCGGCAGCACCTTTCGCAGCCACATTCAACATTTTCTCCTTGAAGCTGATGACGCCACGTTGCAGGAGTACGATTTTTCCGGTAAGGTCCAATTGTGCGATGTCGTTTTTCTGACCAAGTCCCGCGAAGATAACTTCCGCGGTAGCTTTTCCACTAACCGAATATTCTAAAGCCTGCGGATTCAGTTTTTTCGAAAATCGCTCGACATCCAACCCGATGGAATTAGGGACTGTATAGTCATTGAAAGTGAATGCTTGAACTTCGGTTTTATACCCGTAAGATTCGAATTGCTTTTTGATATAAGCAACTGCAGCATCTTCTTGCTGGGTCCCAGCTACCCTAGGTGTTTTGGATAAAAATTTAATATTGTTATACATGTTATCTGCATCAAGAGACTGAAGTATTTTTGTTTCAAGATTGGTTTCTTTTTCATTCTGGGTAGACGTGTAATGAGTTGCGAAAGTGGCGATAGGAGCTATGACACTTAGGCAAAGAATAGCTGCAATCGCAAATTTTAAAAATTTATTTTTCATTTTGTTCCTCCATCATGTTAGTTCCATTAGGATGAACAAAAATGAGAATTTTACTAATAAAATTTTTTTAATCTTCCTCTACAGGATTTGCTTTTAACCACTCCACACCAAAATCAACTAGCTGTTTCATTTGAATGATGCGGCAGTCGGCTTGACCTAATTTTCCAACATGATAGGCATCGGGATGTTCTTTTTCAAATGCTTCTCCAAGGTCAGGGAAACGATCCGAGTCTACATCAAGTGTTTGGTACTCAATCCACTGACGCTCACCGTCCACCAGCATCGCTGCACCCTGATTCATGTAAGTCTTCTTTTCAATTAAATTCTCCGATAGGTGCAAAGCTGTACACGAATCATATCCGACTCCAATTAACAGGATTTTAACATTTTCATTTAAAAATGAACCGAGTGGGGAAGTCATTCCAAATGAATCCTCAAGTGGATGTTCCATCATCCATTTTTCAGCATCCTTGCCCCAGGCCATAAAGCTGTGAACAGGGTGATAGCTGCGAATGGTTTTAGGATGGCGATGAAAGCATTCCGCTATTTTGCCCATTCCACGTAGTGGGGTCAAATGTGGATCGTAAGCTGGAGTATGTTCTCGGATAGGCGCATGCCATTCTTTTGGAACTGGCGGTAGCATCCAATAGGAAGGCTCTGAGTTCTCGGCAGATTGGGCTGGCATGATAATGGTCCCTTTTTCCGTGATGGTTTCCATCAATGCGTCGATAACAGCTTTTGCTCCACCGGCAATCCACCCCATCGATTTGATAGATGAATGAACCATGATAGCATCTCCTGCTTTGATGCCAAGTGTTTGCAACTGTTGTTTCAACGTTTCAACTGATTGGAAAGATGTAGTTTCTTGTACAAGATCAAATTCACTCATGTGGGTGACCTCCGAAATCTTTAATAACTTAATCATATAAGAGTAGAGATAAGATTAACAATCGGAATATTTTTTCGAATGAATGAAATGGAATTTTATGTATGTTACTATAATTAGAAATAAAATGTAAATAATTGGAGGTGTTGAATTTGTTCAACCTGTTTTTAATGATTCATATTGCAGCTGGATGCATTTGTTTGATTACTGGTTTGCTGGCTGGTATTTCTAAAAAGAGAAAAGGCAGACATACAATCAGTGGAGAGATTTATCATGGATTTTTCGTGTTTGTATTTATCACTACTGTCGTGATGTCTATTATGCACTGGAAAGAAAGTGCCTATCTCTTTTATATCGGTATATTTTCATACGGTCTTGCATTGCTTGGCTATATATCTGCAAAAATCAGATGGAAAAACTGGCTGCGTATCCATATCGGAGGGATGTTGGGATCTTACATAGGGATATTCACAGCCACACTTGTTGTAAACATTCCTCGAATACCACTTCTTAACGAATTGCCTGTGCTTATCTTCTGGTACTTGCCAACCATCATCGGAACACCAATTATATTTAAAATCGGTAAGAAATATCGTCCCGTAAAAAGAGAAAGAAAAACCATTCTGGAATAAACCAGAACGGCTAAAATTGTTATTCGATTTCCGATACTTTCACAATCGCTTTCCCAAGGTTTGCTCCTTTGAAAAGATCGAGAAATGCGTCAATCGTATGATCGAAACCTTCCGTAATCGTTTCCTCGTATTTCAGTTTGCCTTCTTTGAGCCAAGTTGCCAATTCTTTTGCGCCTTCTCCAAAACGAGAAGAGTAATTGCCAACAGTGAAGCCTTGCATCAATGAGCTCGTCTTGATTAAGTATCCTTGAACACGAGGTCCAATGTCAGCTTGTTTATTATTATAAGAAGAAATTGCGCCACATACAGGAATACGCGCAAAATTATTCAAAAGAGGGAAGATAGCATCTGAAATTTCCCCACCCACGTTTTCGAAGTAAACATCAATTCCATTTGGACAAGCTTCGCGTAACGCTTGAGCAACATCCTGAGTTTTATAATTTATTGCAGCATCAAAACCCAGTTCCTCGACCAAAAACTTCACTTTCTCATCAGAACCAGCAATTCCAACGACACGCATGCCTTTAATTTTCGCAATTTGTCCCACGATGGACCCTACAGCACCTGCAGCTCCTGACACAACCACCGTTTCTCCTTCTTTAGGTTTCCCGATATCCAATAAGCCAAAGTAAGCTGTCAAACCAGTCATGCCCAGCACACTCAAATAAGCAGAGGCAGGCGCAATACGGTGATCAATTTTACGAACCGCACTTTCTTTTACCACACTATATTCTTGCCATGGCAATGATCCGAGAACGACATCGCCTTTTTCGAAAAGTGAGGACGTCGATTGAACGACTTGTCCTATGATTCCGCTTGATATCATTTCATTCAACTCAAACGGTGGAATATAGGATTTCGCATCATTCATCCGACCACGTAAATATGGATCCACTGAAATGTAAACAGTTTTTACTACTACTTCACCTTCAGACGCACTGTCAATTGGTGCAGTGAGAATTTCGAAATTCTCTTTAGTTGGTGTCCCCGTTGGTCGATTGATTAATTTTATTTGTTTTTGCATTATCTTACCTCCATTTTATATTTTCTTGTATGTAGTAATGTACCTTACATTGGAGGTTTCTACATGAAAAGAGCCCTCAACGAAGGTCAAGGACTCAAATTAAATTTTATTTTGTTACTACAATTTCTTTTTTCTCATCATTTTGCCACGTGATACTTGCTTCAAGTAATGTGTAATTATCTTCAATGCCAAAAGCGCTAACAATTTGGTCAATAATTACTTCTTCAGACATGTTTTCTTTTAATCGCATTTTTACCAATAAAGGCTTCAATTTTGCCATGGCTTCCTTACCAGTGACCTCACTACTACCATCTGCTACATTTTTGTATTCCGCGTCGGTAGAGTCTTTTTTTTCCTCATAATTTACATCAAGCGCTTCTGGTTGGTCAGGATAATCTACTTCCAGTTCAAACTTCCTAAATTCAAATGATTCACCGGTATCTGCTGGATTATCACCTGGAGCATTATCCTCGATATCATTTTCCGTATTGTTATTGGTCACATCTTTTGTAATCTCGTCCTTATCTCCACAAGCCCCAAGGAAGAGGGCAGAAGAGAGCAATAAACTTGCCACGGTGAATGTCTTTTTCGATTTCATGTATATCATCCTTTCGCTATAATTCTTTGTAGTTGGTATATCCCAAAATTCTCTAAATATCCGTTTTTTCTATGCAAATTTAAATAAGAAATGGAAGTAAACAGTATGGATAGTCATAAAATTTTATTAAGCTTATCGAAGTTAACCAATCAGGACATTACAAATGTAAAACGATTATCGGGTGGTTTCCAAAATGTTGTGTTTCACTTTCAGATGAATAATCGACCTTATATTGCCCGTTTGACACCATTTCTTAAAAGGTCAAAAGCATTGATAGAGGCTGAACTAGGATATATCGATTTACTAAAAAGAAATCAAATATATACCCCAGACGTAATCACGATTAATGGCAAATGCATATCAACATTAATAATCGACAATGAAAGCTATTGGCTGACGGTATTTCAATATGTAGAAGATAAAGAAATAGATGTGTCGGATCTCTCTCAGTGGAACAATGCATTCTTTTACGAGTGGGGAAAAACAATTGCAAAATTGCATGGCATCAGTGAAAACATGGAAGAGAAAATCAATCGCCCTGTTTGGATGGATGATGAAGAAATAAATCCAATGCCATCCATGTTGGAAGAGAGTGAACCTTGGCTAAAGGAAATTTACGATGACTACAAGTCAAGATTGGCTACTTTTCCAAAAACCAAAGAACGCTTCGGATTGATTCACAATGATTTGCATCAAGGGAATTTTTTCGTGAAAGCTCAACAACTCATTATTTTTGATTTCGATGATTGTGCTTACAATTGGTTCGTCCAAGATTTATCGACTTCTATTTATCATGCCCTGTGGACGGGAAGCTCGTATCATCCAGAATGGATCACGTTCCAACAAGAATTTTTGAAGCATTTTCTGAAAGGATATACAAGTAGTCGGTCACTCACAGAAGCCGATTTAACCCAACTCACACTGTTCCTACAAATAAGGGAAGTATTTTTGTATTTGTTATTTCAGAAATCCTGGGACCATGATCACTTGGAGCAATGGCAATCAGACAAGTTAATCGAACTTGAAGAGAACTTGCGTCAAAAGAAAATTCCATATGAACAAGAATTGAGAATGTGGATGAATGAAACTTTTAATCATCATTCTTCGTAAATGTTGGTAAAGGGAGTGGATGATATGACGATGGATAAAGTGAAACAAGATTTGCAAACAACATTTGAACAAGTAAAGAACGCAGTTGGATGGACTACCGATAAACGAATTACGTTATCGATAGCAAATTACTTTGTCACGACAGGTAAAACGTTTGACGGCAAACGCTTCTTGGCAACCTCGGACGCAATCAAACAAAAAACGGGTTGGACATCTCCACTCCGCTCACACATTCACTACATGATGGTTGCATTTTTGGCGAAGGAAGATGAAGATCCTGCCATTTCAATTGATAACTTATTGACGAAGCAAGTTAAATTAAAATCAGCAGGGTTCAAAAACAATGTATACAGTTATTTAGCAGCACTTTTGATGAGCGATGATGCAACTCTACAAGGACTACATGCGGAACAAGCAAAACACTTATATGATGCGATGAAATCACATCACCCATTCCTGACGCAGCCTGATGATGTGCCGTATGCAGTCATGCTTGGGAAATTACCGGGAGATACGAAAGAAAGAGCAGCCACTATGAATCGCTATTATACGGAACTTAGACCACAAGGTTTTTATATGGGGAATGAACTTCAATGGATGTCGCAAGTTCTTACATACAAGAGTTCGAGCTATCAAGCTAATCTGGTTGGGCAAGCTGTGCATATACGAGATCAGCTGAAAAGTGCCGGAATCAAAGTGAAATCCATGCACTATGTCATGATCGGATTTTTGGCTGCCTTGGAAATTAAAGATGTAGAATTGCAACATGTCATTGATACGTACCGTCAACTGGAAACAATGAAGCTTTTCAATTGGTACAAAGATATGATTTTACCTATCGCAGTCCAACTCGAAACGAAACACATTATCGATAATGAAGGAACAACCTCAGTCAGTTTTGCCACTACCATTGAACTAATGTTGCAAGCGCAACAAGCCGCCATGATTGCTACGATGGCAGCAACGAATGCGGCAGTCGCGTCAAGTGTTGGAGGAGAATGATAGAATAATGACGAATGTATATATATCAACCTCAGGAGGTGTTTCTTTTGAAAGAAACCGGACTTTGGATTAATGGAGATTGGCGCGAAGCAAGTGAAACATATGATTTGAAAGCTCCCTATGATGGAAAATTACTTGCAAAAGTGGCAAAGGGATCACCGGATGATGTGAAAGTAGCAATTGCTGGTGCCGAACAGGCTTTTCATTCCTTCAAAAAATGGACGGCATATGATCGGGCAGAAATTTTATATAAAGTGGTCAACATTATGCGAGAGCGTAAAGAAGAACTCGCAATGACATTGGCACAAGAAGCGGGAAAACCGTTGAAAACGGCACGTGGTGAAGTAGATCGCACGATTGCGACCTATCAATTTGCTGCAGAAGAAGCGAAGCAGTACCGTGGGGAAACCATTCCGATGGATGCTGCCCCTGGAGGTGCGAACCGAATCGGATGGACAAAAAAAGAGGCTATCGGCGTTGTTGCGGCAATCACGCCCTTTAATTTCCCATTCAATTTAGTGGCGCATAAACTGGGACCTGCTTTTGCAGTTGGAAATACGGTAGTCTTAAAGCCGGCAACACAAACACCATTGAGTGCATTGGTTATGGCTGATATTTTCAAGGAAGCTGGTTTGCCGGATGGTGCCCTTCAAATTATAACAGGGAGCGGGAGTGATTTAAGTGACTCACTCATTACACATCCAGCGGTCAAAAAAGTGACATTTACCGGAAGTGTTCCTGTCGGATTGAAAATTAAAGAAAAAGTAGGTCTACGCAAAATTACGCTTGAGCTGGGTTCAAACGCAGCCTTGATTGTGGAGCCAAGTGTGCCAATCGAAAAAATTGTTAAACGTTGTGCGGAAGGGGCATTCAGCTTTTCAGGACAAGTATGTATTTCTTTACAACGCATTTACGTAAACCGCGAAGTGTACGATGAATTCGTGCAAGGATTCGTGGAAGAAACGAAAAAATTAATAGTGGGTGATCCACTGGATGAACAAACCGATATAGGTTCCATGATCCATCCGGACGAAGTAAAACGCATCGTCGGCTGGATTGAAGAAGCCAAATCGCAAGGAGCAACTGTTGCCACAGGTGGCGAATTTACAGAGCGTCAGTTGCATCCAACTATTTTGACAGGTGCTAAAGAAGACATGAAAGTTGTATGTGAGGAAGTCTTTGCACCCATTGTTTCCGTCATTCCTTACGATACACTGGATGAAGCAATTGAGTGGGTGAATGCTTCACAATTTGGATTGAATGCAGCGATTTACACCAATGTCTTAACGGATGCTATGAAGGCCGCAGATGAAATTGAAGCGGGAGCCGTCATCATAAACGACATTCCTACTTTCCGTACAGACAACATGCCGTATGGTGGCATCAAGATGAGTGGATATGGGCGTGAAGGCATTAAGTTTGCCGTCGATGAAATGACCGAACTGAAATTTATTACGATGAAAACCGTATTTTAGAAGTGACGAAGCAACCCAATTGTAAAGCTCAATTGGGTTGCTTTTTTTCTGACCATTCGCTGTGGGTTTTCGTCCATTCAATTTGGTTTTATGACAACTCAATCAAGGTTTTTGTCCATTCAAAATGGTTTTTCGTCCACTCAATCTCAGTTTCTGACCATTCGCTGTGGAATGGACACGATTCTTCTTCAGAAAGACACATCACCATTCCTGTTTTATTAAAGGAGAAGGAGTAACGGGAATAAAAGAGAATTAGTTAAATTAAACTTGAATGATTGAATGTAGTTTTATCGGTGTGAGTATTACTAATTAGAGCGAGGTGAAAGAAAGATGAATAGTTTAATCGCAACACTGTTTTTATTGTTCGGGTGCCTTATATTGACGTTGACTTATTTTAATACTTTTATGGAACCAATTGGTATTCGATGGTTGGCAGTAGGATTAATTGCAACAGGTATTTCAATATTTGCAAACGAGCTCATGAAAATAAATGCTGAACAAGATGCACAAAGGATAGCTGGAAAATAGACAAAGGTGCCAGTGATAACATTTATTCGTTTAATAATAGTTGATATTTTTATTTCCAGAAGCCCGTGCAACCAATCGAAATAACCAAATCCAATAAACAGGAATCGGGCAATAAAATCACATCATGAGAAAGATTTTTCTATGTTAAAACAACGTTATAACTTTGCTGTACTGATCGTCAAAATGTAATTTTCAATTACGTAAAAGTGAATTTTTATTTCACTTCAGCCACAAAGGTGTAGGAAACTTCACCGTTTTTCCATTTTGCTAACACTTCATATATATATTGACCTTTACTTGCAGGAACCGTTATTTGATTATCTTTCAATGTAATTTCTTTTTCTCTTCCATCCTTATTCCATAAGTAAACATATAGTTCGGGATTTTCTTCAACATCAATCGTCACTTTTTGATTCTGTTCTAAAGCAATGGCTTTGAAATCTTCAGCGATTTGGTATGGGGAAGCGGAGTCAGTTTGGACAACCTGAGTTTCAGAACCTTGTTTTCTTTCCCATTTATAACCTCCAACTACCATTTCATGTTGTGCATTATTAACTCTAACGACTCCAGAAATAGATGGAGGAAATTCATTTTCATTGACCTTAACTTCTTTTCCTGCGGTAACCGTATCGTTCGAACATCCAGTAATCCAAAGCGAAGTAAATAATAAAATGGCAATTAACAAAGGTTTCATTTTCAAATTTCTTCCTCCTTTATATAACTTTGACGAGTAAGGAAACATAAGTGTTTCACTTTCCTAAGGAAGATGAAAAAATTTAAACTGTAACGCACGAGTTTTATTCGGCCTCAACTAGTATTTATTCCGTTTCCCCCAACTCTCTCCTGAAAAAAGACCACATACGAATGCGCATGAGGTCCAAACTAGTTTTATACGATTTCCACTGATTTCGATGCAGCAATCAACTCTCTGATACTATCAAGATTTCCTTCATGCAATGCATCAACTATACGGCTTCCCACAATGACGCCGTCTGCCAGTTTACCCATTTCCCGAACCTGCTCAGGCGTGGAAATCCCGAAGCCTGCCATGACTGGAACTGGGCTCACTTCTTTAAGCTTCGCCAAATGGTCTCCGACGTTCATAGCAAACTCTGCGCGCGCACCCGTAATGCCCGTCACCGTAACGGCGTACAGAAATCCTTCTGAAGCTTTTGCAATTCGTTCAATACGCTCGGGAGGGCTTGTTAAACTGACCAATTGAATGAGAGCCAAATCGTGTTTTGAGAACTCATCCTTCACCATCCCACTTTCTTCAAGTGGCAAATCTGGAACAATCAATCCACTCACGCCGACATTTGCACAATCCTTAGCGAATGCCTCTATGCCATAACGGAACACCGGATTCAAATAGGTCATCAAGACAATCGGAATCGTAACTTCACTATGAACTCGTTCGATTTCTTCCAATACACCACGCAAGGTCACACCTTCAGCCAACGCACGTTTCCCAGCCTCTTGAATGGTCGGGCCATCTGCAACGGGATCTGAAAAAGGAATTCCTAGTTCTACCGCAGTAGCACCAGCATCTTGAAGAAACAGTAATTGTTCACGGAGTTTTGATAACCCTCCGTCACCGGCCATGACATAAGGAATAAATGCTTTTCCACCTGTTTCGACTTGTTGTTCTATGGCAGTTTGCAACTTCAGTTTAGTCATTCGTTCCACCTCCAAGTGCATCACGCACTGTGACAACATCTTTATCTCCACGACCAGATAAACAAATCACGACAATTTCATCTTTATCCAAATCAGCAGCCAGTTCAGCGGCAAAATGAATCGCATGAGCTGATTCGAGAGCGGGGAGGATGCCCTCCGTACGAGCTAACAGTTGAACACCCGCCAAAGCCTGTTCGTCTGTTACTGATGTGTATTCAACACGGCCATTTTCATGTAAGTAGCTATGCTCGGGTCCTATTCCTGGATAATCGAGTCCTGCTGAAATAGAGTGTGCTTCTTGAATCTGACCTGCATCATCCTGCAGTAAATACATTAGTGCTCCGTGCAAAACTCCTACAGAACCTTTCGTCAATGTGGCGGCGTGCTTATCGGTATCCAGTCCTGCACCAGCAGCTTCGACGCCGAATAATTTCACGTCTTTGTCTTCTATGAAGGGATAAAACATTCCCATGGCATTACTGCCTCCACCAATACAAGCAACAATCGCATCTGGCAGACGGCCTTCTTTTTCAACGATTTGCTTACGCGTTTCATCCCCAATGACACGCTGGAAATCACGCACAATTTTAGGGAAGGGGTGTGGTCCTAAAACCGAACCCATAATGTAATGAGTATCCTCGACATTTGTCACCCAATAACGCAGCGCTTCATTAACCGCATCCTTCAACGTTCGACTGCCTTGGGTTACGGAAATAACTTTCGCACCAAGCAGCTCCATGCGGAATACATTCAGTTGCTGACGACGGACGTCTTCTTCTCCCATGAAAATCACACACTCTAAATCCAGCAGTGCACAAACCGTTGCGGTTGCCACACCATGCTGGCCAGCGCCTGTTTCAGCAACGACTTTTGGTTTACCCATACGGACCGCAAGAAGTGCCTGTCCGATTGTGTTGTTGATTTTGTGAGCGCCTGTATGATTGAGATCTTCACGTTTCAAGTAGATCTTGGCGCCGCCCATTTTTTTCGTCAAACGTTCAGCAAAGTAAAGGGGATTTTCCCGTCCCACATAATCTTTCAAGTAGTAGCGGAATTCCTCAAGAAATGCTTCGTCCTTGATAGCTAAGTCGTAAGCTTCCTCAAGTTCAATCACGGCTTGCATTAATGTCTCGGGGACGAATCGACCGCCGAATCTGCCATAATGACCGGTAGTGTTTGGTTGGTTGTAGGTAGTTTGCATGCTCATCTCTCCTCACCTCGAACTGCACGGATAAACGTGCGGATTTTTACTGCATCTTTTCTTTGCTCCGTCTCGACACCACTGGATACATCCACCATAAAAGGATTGACGGTTTTAATTGCTTCTCTTACGTTTCTTTCATTCAGACCACCGGCTAATATGACTTTCTCAAGTGGAATATTAGCTTTTTCAAGGAGTTTCCAGTCAAATGACTGACCCGATCCTCCGCGAAACTCCACGCCTGGTGCATCAAACAAGAAATAATCGACTTCAAATTGCGAAGCCTTTCGCACATCTTCAAAACTTTTTATCGATAAGGATTTAATGGTAGGAAGGAATATTTGTCGAACATATTCGGGTGCTTCATCTCCATGCAGTTGAACCATATCCAATGATACTTCTCCTGCGATGCGATTCACTTCATCCGTTGTTTCATTGACGAATACACCAATTCTCAACACATCATTTGGAACTGAACTAGCAAGTTTCTTGGCGGTTTCAACCGTTAGCTGGCGTCGACTAGGAGCGAATACAAAACCAATTGCGTCTGCTCCAGAATCAACTGCTGTTTTTACATCTTCCAGTTCCATCAATCCGCAAATTTTGACTCTTGTCATCACAATTCACCACGTTTCACGTGAAACGAACGCAATATTTCGTCAATATTTTCACTACGCATTAACGTTTCTCCAACCAGCACTCCGTGCGCTCCAGCATCCGCAACTAAAACAGCATCTGAGATGTTTCCAATCCCACTTTCACTAATCAATACGCGTTGTTCATGAAAAGGGAAGTGAGCGGCAATTTGCGAAGTGTTTGCTAAATCTACTTCGAACGTTTTGAGATTACGATTATTTACGCCGATGATTTTTGCATCGATTGCTAAGGCTCTCTGCAATTCTTCGACATTATGAACTTCAACCAAAACCTCCAAATCCAACTTACTAGCATAGTCAAATAATTCGCTAAGACTCTGTTGATCAAGCGCAGCGACAATCAACAGAATGATAGATGCGCCAGCACGTTTTGCCTCTTCAATCTGCAAAGGGTGAATGATAAAGTCCTTGCAGAGGACGGGAAGATTGACGGCTGATGATACTGCATGTAAATCATCCATCGAGCCTTTGAAAAATTGTTGATCAGTCAATACAGAAATTGCAGCTGCACCAGCTTTTTCATAAGCGAGTGCCTGCTGTACGGGATCGACATTACCATCAATCAAACCTTTCGAAGGGGAGGCGCGTTTAATTTCAGAGATGACCTGTAAGTGCTGCGTGTTATATAAAGTCTCAAATAAAGAAGGCTTGTCAGTAAGTGTTTTAGAAAATTCAAATTGTCCTTCTTGTTCCAATAACTCTATCACTTCCAGTTTTTTTACTTCTAAAATCTTCTCTAAAATCGTCATGCGTTCACCTCCAAATGACTTCGATTTTGACTGTAAGTGACGACTGATTCCAACACACTGAGCGCACTACCTGTTTCAATGCTCTTTCGTGCCTGGTGAACGCCTTCTTGAATGGTAGAAACGATGTCTGCCGCAAACAAACCGATTCCTGCATTCAACAATACGGTATCCATATAAGGTGAAGATTCACCCCGTAGCACGCTTTTTAAAATGGCTGCGTTAACCTTGGCGTCCCCACCGCGAATCGCTTCAAGTGGAGCAAATGACAAGCCCATTTCTTCGGCATTCAATGTAAAAGGGATGTAGTCGCCGTTCTTCATAAGTACGAGGTGGTTGTCTCCGGATAAAGAAGCTTCATCCATTCCATCGGCACCACTCAAGACGATTGCTCTTTTTCGGCCCAGACGATATAGGGCTGCTGCAATATCCATCAATTTATCCTGGCGATATACGCCGACCATTTGGGATGTTAATGTCACGGGATTGGTTAATGGGCCAATCATATTGAAAATCGTCGGTTTTCCCAGAGACTTACGAATGGATTGAATCCGTTTCATTTTCGGATGGACATATGGGGCGAATAGGAAAGCGATATTCTTTTGATTTAATAAGTCTTCCACTTCGCGTGGTTGGAAATCCAAAGCAATGCCGAGCTCTTCGAGTACATCCGCGCTGCCCGTTCTGCTCGAAATGCTACGGTTCCCGTGCTTTGCGATTTTCAGTCCTGCTCCCGCCAAGACAAAGGCCGAAGTGGTGCTGATATTAAAACTTTGGGAACCATCGCCTCCAGTTCCGCAATTATCGAATACATGGGAAGAGGTAACAGGAATCTGTGTAGCATTTTCACGTAACACTTCAACAAGTGCAGTTATTTCTTCGGTAGTTTCGCCTTTTTTTGATAGGGCACTTAAAAAATTCGCGATATCCACGCCTGCAATATCTTCTGAAAACATGGCGTTCGTTGCTTCTCTCATCTCACTGTACGTCAGTGACGTTCCACTACGTACACTCACTGTAAATCGTCTCATCTCAATCTCTCCTCTGACTAAATCTCTATAGGCTGAGCTATATCTGTTAAAAAGGCTTGAAGGATTTTATCCCCATCACGCGTTCCAATTGATTCTGGATGGAACTGCAAGCCGTAAAGCGGGTAATCCAAATGTTGAATTGCCATAATACTTTGATCGTCCATCGAAATGGCTGTTGTCTTAAAACATGAAGGCAGATCCTCCAAGACGAGCGAATGGTAGCGCATGACGGGTAAGGGTTGCGGCAGGTAGGCAAACATTCCTGCATGTGAATGCCGAATGGCAGAAACTTTTCCATGCATGACCAGCGTTGCCCGTTTGATTTTGCCACCAAATGCCACTCCAAGAAGTTGGTGACCCAAGCACACCCCGAGCATTGGGATGGTTTGATGGAATTCATTGATGATTGATAAAGAGTGCAACTTGTCATTTGGTGACCCAGGACCGGGCGATAGCACGATTGCTTTTGGGTTCAACTGACGGATTTCATCTATCGAAATTTCATCATATCTGACAACTTTTACTTCTTCACCGAGCATCGATAAGCTTTGATACAAGTTGTACGTAAACGAATCGTAGTGGTCTAGCAGCAAAATCATGACAGCACCTCCAATAACGACTTCGCTTTGTGCAACGTCTCTTCGAATTCTGCTAGTGGATTGGAATCATAGACAATGCCTGCACCTGCCTGGACATAAGCGGTTTGATTTTTGATGACCAATGTTCGAATGGCTAACGCGATATCGATATTGCCATTAAAACCGATATAACCAACTGCTCCGGCATAAACGCCTCGTTTTACATTTTCCAACTCTTGAATGATTTGCATGGCACGAATTTTCGGTGCACCCGATACCGTTCCTGCAGGTAAACAAGCGACTAGTGCATCAAGAGGATGCTGATTATTACGCAACGTGCCAGCAACTTCGGAAACGATGTGCATGACGTGCTGGTATTTTTCAATGCTCATGTATTTCGTTAGATGGACGCTGCCCACTTCGGTAATACGACCCAAATCATTTCTTCCCAAGTCCACCAGCATCCGGTGTTCGGCAAGTTCTTTCGGATCGGCGAGCAATTCTTTTTCAAGTTGTGCATCTTCTCCAGGTGTGTGACCTCGTCGTCTAGTTCCAGCAATCGGATTTGTCGTCACCCGATTACCTTGAATGCTCATTAAACTTTCTGGAGATGCACCGAGCACTACATGTTCATCAAAATCTACGTAAAACATATAGGGGGAAGGATTGTCTTTCCGTAATTTCCGGTAAAGCATGAAAGGGTCACCTGTATACGTTGCCTGCAATCGTTGAGATAACACAATTTGAAAAATTTCTCCCGCCCGGATACATTCTTTTGCGCGCACTACGTTATCGATAAACGCTTGTTTGCTCACATTGGATGTGAAGGGAAGGGTAGATTGTACACATTCTTCTTCACATTCCTTTACTGCCAGTTGGCGTACAACATCATTGATAAGAGAAAGGGCTGTGCCGTTATGCAAAATGGTGACATCTTGTTTTTGATGGTCATATACAACGACGGTTTCATAAACGAGCAAATGGATATCGGGCATATCACGTTCGTCAGGGAGGGCTGGCCCAATGTCTTCATAGTGTGCGATGACGTCATAGCCAATGTAGCCAATTGCACCACCATTGAAAGGGAATTCCAGATCATCGTCAACAATGGGAAGTAACGTTTTCAATAATTCGATAGGCTTTCCGCAGTGCACGGTGATTTCACCTGTTAGAAGTGAATGCTCTATCAAATCGTTGGCTGAACCACGAAATTCTTTCACTGGATTTGCGCCGATGAAAGAATAGCGACCCGACGCTTCATGTTTCAAAGAACTTTCCAGCAGGAATTTCCGCGTTCCCTGTAACCTTTTGAAAATGGCGATGGGCGATAAAGTGTCCCCGTTGATGGTAATTCGTGCTGTTTTTACTGAATGTGTTTGCATGTAAATCTCTCCTCTGCTCAGCTCATTTGCACCAGGAAACAAAAAAATCCCCTGTACATGAACAGAAGAGTTCATGTACAGAGGACGGAATGACCGCGGTGCCACCTCAAATTAAAAGCCAATAACGGCTTTCGCTTTAGGACCTGTAACGTAGATCACACGTTTTCCCGTACTGACATTCTGGGAAACTCTCCAAAGACCATTCACACCAAGTTGCCTATCAGCTTCCACCAGCCGCTGACTCTCTATGAAGACGTACTTGTGCTACTATTCTTTGTCATCGATTTTTCTCAACTCAACTCATCTCAACTCTTGGTGTTCTCACCGGCGATGTCGCTCCCGACACCTTCTGCCTAAATCCCGAACAAAAAAGTTGTTCCTATCGTAGTACGCATGAAAGAAGATGTCAACTGAAATCTTTTTGTAGAAAAAATTGAGGGCAGATGTGTGTCGGTGTCTATGCCATTTTATCCGTGGGGACTAGCAATTTAATTGGGGTCCCTTCGGATATATTTTGTGGTCTTCAAGTATTTTGTTGGAAGTGGAATTTCTCTCCGTCAAATCATTTCGGGAAACGAAAAAAACCCTCAAACTATATTGAAATATTCTAAAAAATTTGATATCTTTTAATAATAACAATAAGTAAAAATTCATAATAATAAAAATATGAGTCAATGGCATGAGGGGGACATCAAGAATATGAAATTTTTTATCTCGATCGATATGGAAGGGATTACAGGTTTACCTGATCACACTTTCGTAGATTCGAAGAAACACAACTATGAACGCGCCCGTCGTATCATGACAAACGAAGCAAATGCCATTATTGAAGGCTTACTGAAAAAAGGGGCTACCGATATTTTGGTGAACGATAGCCATTCACAAATGAACAACTTACTTGTTGAAGATTTGAATCCTGAAGCCATGCTGATCACGGGTGGAGTGAAACCTTACTCAATGGTACAGGCACTCGATGAAACTTATGATGGTGCGATTTTCGCAGGCTATCATTCACGTGCAGGACAACCAGGTGTAATGAGTCACTCGATGATTTTTGGAGTGCGAAACATGTTCATCAATGACGTGGAAATTGGAGAGCTTGGGTTCAATGCATATGTGGCGGGTCATTTTGGTGTACCGGTCATCATGGTTGCTGGAGATGACGGAGCATGTCGTGAAGCAGCGGCACTCATTCCAAACATCACAACAGTTGCAGTAAAAGAGTCAATCACTCGCCAAGCGGTCAAAACGATGCATCCGGAAAAATCACATGCACTGTTGACTGAACAAATCCAAAAAGCAGTGGACAATCGTCATTTGGTTAAACCACTTACCCCACCAAAAACCCCAACGTTGCGAATTGAATTTACCAACTATGGTCAAGCCGAATGGGCAGCCATTATGCCTGGCTGTGAAATAGAACCTGGAACAACGATTGTGAAATTTGAAGCAAAAGATATTTTGGAAGCGTATCGAGCAATGTTAGTTCAAGTGGAACTGGCGATGCAAACGACGTTCTGTTAAGGGGGACTTAATATGTTCTCATATACCATCAAACGTTTCTTTATGATGATCATGACCATTCTGATCATTGCGACCCTGACATTTATCTTGATGCACTCAATTCCAGGATCGCCGTTCAATGAAGAACGTACGACAAATGAAACGATTCAAGCCAATTTAGAACGCTTTTACAAGCTGGATGAACCACTTCCGGTCCAATATTTGTACTACCTAAAATCCATTGTCACGTTGGATTTTGGACCTTCAATCAAAAAACCGAATGAAACGGTTAATGAACTGCTCTCTCGTGGCTTCCCGATATCCTTTGAGCTCGGGATGGTAACCATTTTGGTAGCAGTAATTTCGGGTGTTTTACTCGGAACCTTTGCAGCACTGCGTCATAACGGGATTATTGATTACTTTGCAATGACATTTGCGGTAATCGGAATTTCCGTACCAAGCTTCGTACTGGCTACATTGCTTATTCAAAAACTGGCAGTAGATTATAATATTTTCCCACCAGCCACCTGGTCGAGCCCGATGCATATGGTACTTCCGGTGCTCGCTCTTGCTACGGGTCCAATGGCCATCATTGCACGTTTAACGCGTTCGTCGATGCTTGAAGTATTGACGCAGGATTACATAAAAATGGCGAGAGCAAAAGGATTGTCACCGTTTCGCATTGTTGCACGACATGCGTTGCGCAATGCCTTAATGCCAGTTGTCACAATTATGGGGACGATGCTTGCTGGGATTCTGACAGGAACGTTCGTCATCGAGAAAATATTCGCAATTCCCGGGATGGGAAAATACTTCGTTGAAAGTATCAACAACCGGGATTATCCGGTCATTATGGGAACGACCGTATTCTACAGCACGATTCTCGTAGTTATGTTATTCATTGTCGATTTGGTTTATGGATTCCTAGATCCACGTATTAAATTGCATAAGAAAGAGGGGGATGCGTGATGACTATCAACCACGAATCGACACCCGTATCACCCAACCGAGTACCTGATGAATGGTTCCGTAAGAAAGATAGAGATTTAGTCGAAGCGGAAGCCGTTGTTCGACCTTCATTATCCTATTGGAAAGATGCATGGCGTCGACTTCGCACAAATAAGCTGGCAATGACGGGTTTAATTTTCTTAGTTCTTTTGACGTTACTTGCGATTTTTGGTCCGATTTTCTCTCCGCATCCCGTGGATGGCATGGATTTGCCGAACCAAAACAAAGCACCTTCAAGTGAACACTGGTTTGGGACGGATGAAATGGGACGCGATGTCTTTACACGCACCTGGTATGGCGCTCGTATTTCATTGTTTGTGGGACTTGCCGCAGCATTGATTGACTTCTTTATCGGTGTGATTTACGGCGGTTTTAGTGGCTACAAAGGTGGACGTACAGATGCCATAATGATGCGTATCATTGAAGTCCTGTATGGCTTGCCGCATTTATTAGTTGTTATTTTATTATTGGTTGTAATGGGTCCAAGTTTAACGACAATTATTGTCGCTCTGACCGTTACCGGATGGGTCGGAATGGCCCGAATTGTAAGGGGACAAGTACTGCAAATCAAAAACTATGAATTCGTGACAGCGTCCAAATCATTTGGAGCAAAAACACCACGAATCATTCGACGAAACTTATTGCCGAACACCATGGGTCCAATCATTGTCCAAATGACCTTGACGGTTCCGAGTGCCATTTTCGCGGAAGCCTTCCTGAGTTTCCTTGGACTCGGTATTCAAGCCCCATTTGCAAGTTGGGGTGTTATGGCGAATGATGCCTTGCCAGTTATCCTATCAGGTCACTGGTGGAGACTATTCTTCCCGGCATTCTTCATTTCATTAACTATGTTTGCATTTAACGTCCTTGGTGACGGACTACAAGACGCACTTGATCCGAAGTTAAGGGGGTGACACATATGAACGAACAGCAACTAGAAAACGCCCGGGAATTGGCGAGAGAAAGACGCGCGGAAGTCGGTCGTACTCAACAAGCGGTTGTGACGGCGCACACGCAAAAAATGAAACGTAAAAAAGTCATAACCGAGGACATCATTTTGTCGGTAGACAATTTACATGTGTCATTCAAAACATATGGTGGAAATGTACATGCCGTCCGTGGTGTGTCCTTTGCTCTCCGAAAAGGAGAGACGCTTGCAATTGTAGGCGAATCGGGTTGCGGAAAATCCGTGACATCCAATGCCATTATGGGGCTTATTCCACAGCCGCCGGGGCGTATTTCAGATGGCAAAGTGATGTTCAAAGATGTCAATCTTACGAATATGACGAAAAAAGAACTTCGCAAAATACAGGGTGTCGACATCTCAATGATTTTCCAAGATCCGATGACGGCACTCAATCCGACACTTACCATTGGCGAGCAGTTGATGGAGGGTGTGCTCACACATACCAAAGCAAGCAAAGCGGAAGCGAAAGAAAAAGCGCTAGGCATGCTTCGCTTAGTAGGTATCCCAAATCCGCAAGAACGTTTAAAACAGTATCCTCACCAGTTTTCAGGCGGAATGCGTCAACGGATTGTTATTGCCATTGCGCTCATTTGCGAACCGGAGTTATTAATCGCGGATGAACCGACAACAGCACTAGATGTAACGATTCAAGCGCAAATTCTCGAATTGTTTGAAGAAATTCAAGCGAAAACAGGGGTATCGATTGTTCTGATCACTCATGACCTGGGAGTTGTAGCAAAAATCGCAGATCGTATTGCGGTGATGTATGCCGGCAAAATCATTGAACTCGGTACGAAGCGTGAGATTTTCTATACGCCACAGCATCCGTATACGCAAGGCTTGCTCAATTCGGTTCCGCGTCTCGATTTGATTGCGGAAGAACTGCAGCCAATTGAAGGGACACCACCTGATTTATTTGCGCCGCCTACAGGGTGTGCATTTACAGCGAGATGTCCATTTGCAATGGAAGTTTGTGAACACGTACATCCAGAAACAACGATTAAAACAGCTACTCATCGCGTCGATTGTTGGTTACAGGACGAACGTGCACAAGCGTTTTTGGAAATAGCTCAAAAATAGGATGAACGCACTTAGGTGCATAATCATAAATCATGAACACAATTCCAAGGGGGAAAACACACATGAAGAAATGGCTCTTGTTTTTACTGACAGCCGTGTTCGCACTTGTACTATCAGCATGTACAGCGAATAATGATGCAGGCGAAAAGCCAGCTGACAAAGGCGGAGACGACAAAGAAACAGAAACAGCTGAAGAAAAAGTGCTTTACTTGAACAACGGCACCGAGCCAACATCATTCGATCCATCGGTCGGCTTTGATGCTGTTTCTTGGAATGCATTGAACAACTTGATGGAAGGGTTAACTCGTTTAGGCGAAGACCATCAGCCAGAAGAAGCAACGGCTGAAAAAATTGAAGTATCTGAAGATGGTTTGACATATACATTCCACATTCGTGAAGATGCAAAATGGTCTAATGGAGACGCAGTTACTGCTAAAGACTTCGTATATGGCTGGACACGCATGTTGGATCCGAACACAGCTTCACCAGCGGCTTTCCTTGGTTACTTCATCGAAGGTGCAGAAGCATTCAACACAGGTGAAGGTAAGATTGAAGAGGTAGCAATGAAGGCATTGGATGAAAAAACATTTGAAGTAAAATTAACTGCACCAACTGATGCATTTTTGAATATCATTACAAACCCAAGCTTTTTCCCAATCAATGAAAAAGTGGCAACAGAAAACGCACAATGGTTCACTGAATCAGAATCATTCGTAGGAAACGGTCCATTCCAATTAGCATCATGGGAACATGACGTGAAAATGGTATTTGAGAAAAACCCAGAGTATTGGGATGCTAAAACTGTGAAGCTAGATAAAGTAGAGTGGGCAATGGTCAACGACTCCAATACAGAGTACCAAATGTACCAAGCGAATGAACTAGATGTATCTGACGTTCCATCTGAATTGGCTGCTGATTTAATGGACAGCGAAGAAGTATCAATTCAAGACCAGGCAGGTACTTATTTCTACCGTTTCAACACAACAATGGAGCCTTTCACGAACGAAAAAATTCGTAAAGCTTTCGCAACAGCAGTCAACCAAGAAGAGATTGTTGAATTCGTAACGAAAAACGGTGAAAAACCAGCGCATGGTTTCGTTTCTTACGGCTTCCAAGGTCCGGACGGTTCTGAATTCCGTGACACGGTTGGTAATTTGGTAGAATTCAACGCTGAAGAAGCGAAGAAATTGTTAGAAGAAGGTATGAAAGAAGAAGGCTACGATAAATTACCGACTGTTACTTTAACGTACTCAACTTCAGATACACATCAAAACATTGCGGTTGCTTTGCAAGCGCAGTTTAAAGAAGCTTTAGGCGTGGACGTGGAATTAGCGAACGTAGAAGGAAGTGTATTCTCTTCTGAACAAAAAGAATTGAAATACCAATTGTCCCGTTCTTCATTCTTACACGACTATGCAGATCCAGTGAACGCGATTGAAAGCTTCGTTACAGGTTCATCAATGAACCGTACTGGTTGGTCAAATGCAGAATTCGATAAACTGATTGCCGATGCAAAAAAAGAAACAGATGCAGAAGCTCGCTGGCAGTTATTGATGAATGCTGAGAAAGTATTAATGAAAGAAATGCCGATTTTCCCAATCCACTTCTATAACCAAGTGGCATTGCAAAAACCAAGCGTTTCTGGAATTGTGCGTCACCCAGTAGGTTACCTAGACCTTAAATGGGTAGACAAAAAAGCGGAATAATTGAGAAAAGCGGAATGCGCCACTCTAGCTCGACACTGGCGCTGGAAGAACCGATGCGAAAGCATTGCTTTCGCCTGAGGCAGGAGGGAAAGCTAAGAACGCGACGTCCTGTCGCCACGCTTTCATGACCCACATCCTGTGGCCCTAAGCTTAAGTGCGAGCTGGCGCTGGAAGCTAGACACAACTGATTTCGAATGAAATACCCATAAATTTATACTTTCAAGACAATAAAAACAAGAAGTTGCGGCGTCTCAATCTGGCGCCGCACCCTTCTGTTTTCAAAAGAAGTTATACTTAGGCGAATAACTTTTTTTGAAAATAGAAGAGAGGAGCAATATAAGCATGCGCATACGACCAACACGATTACAAAAAGGGGATACGATTGGCATTATAGCCCCGTCAAGTCCTCCCAACTTAGAAAGCTTGCAACGCTCACTCACATTTTTAGAACAACTGGGATTAAACGTAAAAATGGGCAAATATATCGAGAACGTGCACGGCTATTTGGCTGGTACCGATGATGAACGTCTGGAAGATTTACAAGCTATGCTTGCTGATCCAAGCATAAAAGGGATCATTTGTGCAGGAGGCGGTTACGGGGCAGGGCGTTACGCTGACCGAATCGACTTTCAATTAATGGCGGAACAACCGAAAATTTTATGGGGCTATAGCGACATCACATTCCTCCATACAACAATCGGCCAATTCGCCAATGTAGTGACATTCCATGGACCGATGCTTGCATCGGATGTAGGGAAAGATACGTTCCATGATTTGTCCGCACGTATGTTCAATCAGCTGTTTGAACCAATCGAACTGCATTATACCGAAGATATTTCTCCATTGACCACATTAGGTGGTGGGAATGCACAAGGGGAACTTGTCGGTGGGAATCTTTCATTGCTAGTGAGTGCACTGGGCTCTAAATATGAAATCGATACTCGTGGCAAGTTACTGTTGATTGAAGACGTGGATGAAGAACCATATAAAGTAGACAGCATGTTGAATCAATTACGATTGGCTGGGAAACTTCAAGATGCAGTTGGCATCGTAGTTGGGGATTTTGCCCGAGCAGTACCTAAAAAACGAAAAACGACATTGACACTTGGTGAAGTATTGGAACATTACTTGGGTGATTTAGGAAAACCAGTCGTTTCTGGTTTTAAAATCGGTCATTGTGAACCACACTTTGCCGTTCCACTAGGAGTGGAAGCAAGACTCGATGGCGATGCCAAAACATTGACCATCTTACCAGGAGTTAAATAATCGGGAGGGGAAACTACCATGATTCTACATTCAATTGAAACCTTTTCGGTTGCGGTACCGCTCACAAAACCGTTTAAAACCGCACTTCGTACCGTGACGATTGCTGAATCCATATTTGTGAAAATTACAACTGAAGATGGAAGTGTCGGTTGGGGGGAAGCACCCCCTACCCACGTCATCACAGGTGATTCGCTTGGGAGTATTCAGTTTGCTATCGATCATGTGATAGGCCCCCAACTGATTGGACTTGATTTACATCATTCGGAGCGGGTATTCCAAAAATTGCATCGCTCCATGGTAGGGAATTCAAGTGCTAAAGCAGCACTTGATATGGCCCTCCATGATTTGCTTGGCCAACTTGCAGGGATTCCGCTTGTCACATTGCTTGGTGGATACCGAGATACACTAGAAACGGATTTCACGGTCAGTGTCAATGATGCGGAAGAAATGGCTGAAGACGCAGCTCGTTATGTAAAAAAAGGATTTAATGTATTGAAGATAAAAGTAGGCATCGATGATATCGAGAAAGACGTTGAACGAATTCGTGCGATCCGTGAAAAAATCGGCTATGAAACGAAGCTTAGACTGGACGCTAATCAAGGCTGGGAAGCGAAAGAAGCGGTCCGAGCAATTGGGCAGATGGAAGATGCCGGGCTTGAAATCGAACTCATCGAGCAGCCCGTGAAAGCGAATGATATCGAAGGTTTACAGCATGTGACCTTGCATACACATACGCCAATTATGGCGGATGAAAGTATTTTCACACCGAATGACGCAATACGCGTTCTTCAGCTTCGAGCAGCGGATTTAATCAATATCAAACTGATGAAAGCTGGTGGCATTTATCAAGCGTTGAAAATCAATGCTTTAGCAGAAAGTTATGGAGTGGAATGCATGACTGGGAGCATGATCGAGACGAAACTCGGAATTTCCGCAGCGGCTCATTTTGCTGCAAGCCAGCCAAACGTGACACGCTTTGATTTTGATGCGCCGTTGATGCTTGCAGAAGATATCGTCGAAGGTGGCATTGTTTATGACGGTCGACATATTCGTTTCTCTCGTGAGTCAGGGCTCGGAATACATACAGATTTAATGAATAAACGATTTCATCGTAAAGGGTAAGGGGGATTTTCATATGCTAGTTCAATCATCCACGACTTGGGCTTGTTCGGTAGCGGTTGCGACAGTATGGACTTCGCCTGAGTCTGCACGTACTCAAGACACCCATGGGCTTGAAAATCCAGTCCGTTTCACAAAATGGCTGGAAGCAATGAAGTATGAGGATTTGCTTGATTTGTGCAACGGTAACCGCGTGCAAACACAAGTCCTTTACGGGGAACCTGTATTGATTGAAGAGATCGTTGGTGACTGGGCAAAAGTAATCTGCACATGGCAACCTTCCAAAAAGGACGGCCGTGGCTATCCGGGATGGATACCCGTTGCTCAATTAAAAGAAATGGAACGCATCTCAGATTTCGGCTTTGCCAAAGTGACACAGTATAGAGCGCAACTTTGGACGAAAGATTTAAAGCCTTTGCTGGTGGTTCCTTTCAACACGATTCTTCCTATACTCGATAATAATGAACAATTTACTTTAGTTTCAACACCTCATGGTGAAGCCCTTATTTCAAGCGAAGAAATCGAGCATGGGCCAGGAATTGAAGCTTTCATTGAACGTTCAGGGGATGACGTAGTGGCGAGTGCCATGCGATTTTTGGAGCTTCCATACTTCTGGGGCGGAATGTCTTCGTACGGCTACGATTGTTCAGGGTTTAGCTACAATATGTTAAAAGCGCATGGTTATTTCATCCCTCGGGATGCGGATGATCAAGCAAGAAATGGTGAAGAAGTGGATATGGCCAACATGACTCAGTGGGAGATTGGCGATTTATTGTTCTTTGCGAACGTAGGGTCTAGCAATGTTCGGCACGTCGGTATTTACACAGGCAACGGGCAAATGATTCATTCGCCTTCCACTGGACAACACATTGAAGTAATAGAACTTGAAGGAACAAAGTTCGTAAAAGAATTGTGCGCCGTAAGACGCTACGCAAGAGCTGAGGGGGAAGCGTCATGACTGGTCAAGTATTGCTTGAAGTAAAAGATCTGAAACGCCATTTTGATATAGGCAAGAATCAAACATTAAAAGCTGTGGACGGCATCAGTTTTGAAATTTACCAAGGAGAAACATTCGGACTTGTTGGTGAATCGGGCTGTGGCAAATCAACTGCAGGACGGACGATTATGGGTTTATATAATCGGACGGAAGGGGAAGTAACGTACGGTGGGAAAAATGTACATACGATGGGCGAAAACGATCGTTATGCATTTTTGCGCAACATGCAAATGATATTCCAAGATCCGTATGCATCACTTAATCCTCGTTCAACTGTTTTTGAAATCATTGCAGAACCGATGGAAGTCCATGGGTTACATAAGAAAAAAGAAGATATGCAACGACGGGTTTATCAGTTATTGGAGGATGTTGGACTCAATCGCGACCACGCCAACCGTTATCCGCATGAATTCTCGGGAGGACAACGTCAACGAATCGGCATCGCGCGTGCGCTGGCACTGGATCCAGACTTCATCATTGCCGATGAACCAATTTCGGCACTCGATGTATCCGTTCAAGCCCAAGTCGTTAAGCTACTGCAAAAACTGCAAAGCGAAAAAGGCCTGACGTACTTGTTCATTGCGCATGACTTGTCGATGGTCAAATACATCTCGGACCGTATTGGTGTAATGTACTTAGGACATATGGTTGAATTGACGACGAGTGAACAACTGTATGCAAATCCACTTCATCCTTATACGCAAGCGTTGTTATCCGCCATTCCGATTCCAGATCCGGACATTGAAGAATCACGCGAACGTATTTTGCTCGAAGGGGAATTGCCGAGTCCAATTAATCCACCTTCAGGCTGTGTGTTCAGAACGCGTTGCCCGATGGCGATGGAAGTCTGTGCGAATGTTAAACCCGCTTGGCAAGAACAGGAACCAGGCCATTTTGTGGCATGTCACTTGTACGAGTAACTGCGATTGTATAAAGCTTGAAACTTTTCATTCGCAGTAGTGTTTTGTATGATGAGACTATCCAGCAATGAAGGGGAGAACATCATGACAAATACAGTACCCATGAGCCAGTCGCGAACAATCCAAACACATTTGGTTTTACCGCCCGATACGAATCACCACGAAACGATTTTCGGGGGTAGAGTTCTATCTTTTATAGATGAAATAGGTGCTATTACTGCGATGAAACATTGCAATAAGCCTGTTGTTACGGCTTCAATCGATTCAGTAGATTTTCTATCATCCGCTCGAGTTGGGGATGTGTTGGAGATGGAAGCAATCGTGAGCTCAACTGGCCGCACTTCCATGGAAGTGTATGTACGTGTGCAATCGATGAACTTGTTGACAGGAGAAACAAAGTTAACGACGGAATCCTTCTTGACGTTTGTAGCGGTAGAAAATGGAGTTCCAATGCCTGTCCCAGGAATACTGCCTGAAACTGAAAACGAACACCGCCTATTTGAATCAGGTCCTGCAAGAAGAGAACATCGGAAACAACGAATTCAAATGAAATTATAGAAAGAAAGCGGTGGCTTACAGGCTGCCGCTTTTTTTTCTTGCTGACTGGGGCAACTATTGGCTTGATTGGGGCAACTTTTCATGTAACTGGGGCAACTAACCATTTCCCTCCTAATTTCCCACTAATAAAAAGTGATTTAAATCAAAACGGTGATATTTAATGAAAAACGAGAGAGTACATTTGCGACTAGCAAGCCGCAGAGCGAGAAGCGTGAGACCCAGAAGTATACGGTTTTCATATTTGACGTGTTTAAGTAAAGAAGGAATAAATGTGATTCTTATGGAATTTATAGGTAAAATATGCATATAACATCATTCAGTTTTGAAGGGGGAATTCCAGGATGAAGATGCGAAAAGAAGTAACACCTAAATTCTTAATAATAATGTGCGTGGCGTACAGTCTATTTGTCATTAGCCAATGCTTACAAGTCATGTACACACCATCTACAGTTTTAAAAGTAGTCAACTTGATCGCTATCGTCTTTCTGTCTGGAGTAATCGGAGCATTTATCCGAGAGATTTTCATTTTGAAAAAGAAGCGATTGTTAGAAGAGATGAATAACGACGAATCACCACAACTGGGAGGGAAATAAATGGTCACATTAAAACCTATGAGACAAGAGGATTTTCAGCAATACCTTGAAATTGCAGTAGAGGACTATGCTAAAGACAAAGTAGCTTCAGGGAATTGGAGCGAAGCGGAAGCATCGGAGCTTTCCAAAAATGAATTTAACCGTCTGTTGCCTGACGGTGAAAAATCGAAAGGGAATTACATATTTTCTATCTTCCATGATCAACAAATAGTCGGAATGATATGGATGGCACAAAAATCTCCTGAAAAAGCTGATGAAGGTTATATTTATGATTTTAGTATTTTAGATGAATATCAAGGAAAAGGATATGGCAAGGAAGCAATGAGAGAAATTGAAACAATTGCGAAAGAACTAGGAATGTGCAAAATTGGACTTCATGTTTTTGGTCACAACCAAGTCGCGCGGGGCTTATACGAGAAGATGGGCTACGAAATCACCAATATAGTCATGGCGAAGTCAATTTAAAAATCCTTTTAATACGATAAGCGAAAAAGTCCTAGAATCAAGACAGGTATACAAGGGGGCAATGCTCTATCCTACCTATTTGGTGCTCTATAAATAGTTCCTTACACAATAAGTTTGGTTATCCTACATTCTTCTATAACTATGAATAAAGATAGCCTGACCACTTCACTTTTTCCATATAATCAGGCAAGCTAAACTGAAGTGGTCAGGATAGTAAAAGAAGGTAATTAACAACTAGGGAGGCATAGTTTTGGATATTAAAATAGATGATTTATCGGGCTCTGAAATTACTAAATTGATAAACGAGCATCTTCATGGTATGACACTGCATTCACCACCAGAAAGTATACATGCTCTCAATCTTGAGCAGTTGCAACAACAAGATATTACATTTTGGAGTGCATGGGAAGGAAATGAATTGGTTGGATGTGGGGCACTTAAAGAAATTGATGGTCAGCATGGAGAGATCAAATCAATGCGAACCTCTTCATTCCATCTTCGCAAGGGGGTTGCAAAAAGACTACTTCATCACATAATTGGAGAAGCCACACGACGTGGCTATCGGAAGTTAAGTTTGGAAACGGGATCAATGGATTCTTTCGATCCGGCAAGAAGATTTTATGCAAGGTTTGGGTTCAACTATTGTAACCCATTTTCCGATTACAAGGAGGACCCAAATAGCGTATTTATGGAAAAGAATTTATAAATAGCTCGTAGCTATCTATAGCGATTCTTCAAAAAAGAAGGATAGTTTGACTTATCAAATAACCGAGGAAATTAGTTAAAGAAATACATGGTTATTTGGTAAGGTGAATCACTTTAGTGATTCACCTGTGAGATAAATTAATCCCAAATACGGGCGTTCGGTGGGAAGATGTTATTTTAGTGAAAATATTAGAGCACAGTCAGCATATTTACTACTTTATTGAACCATTAAAGGTCCCTTCGCTTCTTCTGCATGGGACATGTCGCCAATCATAGTCAATTCGCGTCTATCAGTATCGATTTCTAACACTGTCAGACTCGTTCCGTGAATGAAAGGTGGATTCCACAATAAATCAAGATCAGCTCCACTGAAGTGATTAATCAAGCATTTCTTAACGACGCCATGCGTGACAATTAGGACGTGACCATTTGGGTGAGCTGCAGCAATTTCTTCCACTGCACGTAATACGCGTTCTTTCAACATGTGAAAACTTTCCCCGGAAGTCGATTCATATTGGCTCGGGCGTTCATAATAGGTTTTGACTTGCTCCGCATAATCACGATCAATATCCGAAGATAGCATTCCTTGCCATTCACCTACATGGATTTCACGTAAATCTTCTTTTTGAATAAGAGGAATGTTACGTTCCCCAATAATGAGTTGAGCTGTATGAACCGTACGTCCACTTGTACTACTATATACAGCGTCGAGTGGGACATCATTAAGACGCGTTCCTAGTTGAGACGCCGCTGCCATTCCTATGTCAGTTAAAGGTGAGTCTGCCCAGCCTTGCATGCGCGATTGTACGTTCCATTCTGTTTGTCCATGGCGTGTAATATATAGGGTTAGCATCCAATTCCTCATTCCTTTTAATCGAATATATCTCTTATTTTACCAAATGTGAAACTTTTTATCAGGTTTTGCGTAGTACATATAAAGGAGCGAAACATACATGCTAGCAATCTTCGATAAATACCAAAACATCATTATCAGCATTATCTTAGTTTTCTACATCGTTAATTCCATCTACATAGGTTCTGATGGATTATCCTTAATGTTGTTCATACTGGTAATCCTCATGCAAATCATCCGTTTGAGAAATTATATTAAGCAATTGTCCTTTGTACAATTACTCGCACTCTTCGGTATATTGGCGGGTTCTATTGTTGCACTGGTACTGATTTTCATGAGTTTGAATCATTTAATCGGTGCAGGTATTCTGTCATTTCCTGACTGGATGATCATGGTCCTTCAAATTACCTTGATTATTTTGTTTATCTTAACTGTGAGTGCAATCATGCGTAATTTATATCAACGTTTTACCCAGTCAAAAGTATAGAAAAAAGGATGCCTTTATCAGAGGGCATCCTTTTCTATTAGTTTAATAAAGTTGATAAAATTACTTTTTAATAAATAATACTCTTTAATTACAATTGTTTCCTAGCCATCGTATTCACCTTCATACTTATCAGAGATTTAGTAAATTTGCGACTTCGTTTATTGAACGAAAATTAACTGAATCAACACGCTTAAGTTTTGCTGATTAGTGAAATTCAGAAACAAGCAAACCATATAAGTACATGTCATGACGCTTCCCGTTACGTTGTAAAAACTCTCGGAACGTTCCTTCGGGCTTAAAACCAAGAGATTCATAAAGTTTGATGGCACCTACGTTATAGCCGAATACCGTCAGCTGCAAACGATGAAGATTCAGTTCATTGAAACCATAATTCATCAACAATTGCATGGCTTCTTTCCCAAATCCTTTGCCGTGAAATTCTGGCCCAAGAGCTATGGACAGCCAGCCTACACGATGCGACCATAAAATATCTTCGATGGCACAAACACCTAAAAATTGCTCCGAATCAATCGGTCGAATGGCAAAGCGAAAACTACGATCAGAATGGTCCATTAACTGTTCTGCATTTTTTTCTGATTCTTCACGAATGGGAAAGGCATTATAAAAACGTCCAAAAGATTCCAAGCCATTCCACAGTCGATACGTTGGCAAATCTTCTTTTCTCATTGCAGTCAAACGAATTTTAGAGCCAATAAACATCGAATATTCTCCTTATCATAAGTTTTTCTTATTGTACTTCATTATATCATCGTCATTTTCTTAATTCGAGACACGAAGTACAATACAGTTAATAAGAAAGACAGGTGATTAAGTTGGATTATTTTCTATTGTATTTTATAGGGGTAACCGCAACGACAATCGGCACATTGGCAGGTGGCGGGGGCCTTATCAGTTTGCCAACGATGTTGTTGCTCGGCATGCCGATTCATTCAGCTATTGGGGCAAATAAAGTATCCAACACGGTAAGTTCATTCTCAAGTTTCTTTACATTGTATAAACGAAAACAAATATCGTTGAAGGATTCTCTTTGGCTAATCCCAATCAGTTTGGGTGGAGGCGTGACCGGGGGATTTATTGCTTCACAGCTGTCCGCAAATAATTTGTATGTACTGGCAATTTTTCTTTTGGCATTTGCATTTGTTACTTCATTTATTGGCAAAGGTAATTTCACAGGCGAAGAACCATTGAAATTAACAAAGGTCAGTGGACCAGGGCTGTTTGGTATTGGAATTTATGATGGACTTTTTGGTCCGGGACAAGGTACGTTAATGCTATATTTGTTCAGCTACTTGAACATTGCGTATGTGAAATCAGTGGGATTGGTCAGGCTGGCTACTTTTTCAAGCTGTTTCGGCGCAGCAATCAGTTATATTATATCAGGAGCTATTATTTGGCCATTGACCCTTGCTTTGATGGCGGGGTCTATTACCGGAGCTCAGCTTGGAGTCCGTATCGCAGAGAAAATAAAACCTCAATACGTAAAGCCCATCTTACGTGTCGTGACTGCGTTACTCATTTTGCAATTGGTTGTTGAAAACATCCTATAGTATCATTGAAAACTTTCTTTCAAACCGACATACTGATAAAAAGGAGTGATGACCATGAACAAGCAAGATATTCAAGAGAATTGGGTAAAAAACGTGGATCCACAAGAGCAAATAGAGAGCTCGCATGAGCATTATGATGAAGAAAAATTTTGGAATAAAATTGTGAAGTATGGCAAAAAAGCAGGAGAAAAAACAGTGTATACAAGCTTGTTGCTTTATTTCACAGCTCAAAATCCAGCGGTGCCGAAATCTGCTAAGCTGACCATTGCGGGAGCACTTGGCTACCTAATCTTCCCGGCAGACGTACTTCCAGATTTCATTCCAGTTGTCGGTTTGGTAGATGATGCAAGTGTAATTGCTTATGCTTTATATCAAGTGATTTCCCATATCGATGAACCAACGAAACAACAGGCATACGAGAAAATGAAATCCTGGTTTGGAACAACTGACAATAGTATAGAAGACCTTATGTTGCCTAAAAAATAAAAAGAGCGGACCGATGACGGTTCGCTCATTTACAATTCGTCTAACATATGTCCAAACTCGTGTAACAATGTACGTCCACTAGAATTACTGCCCTCAGTTAAACCGACAAACAACCCCACTTGGCCTTTGTACATAAATAAGCCCACATCATGCTCGACATCATCCAATTCGCCTGTTTTGTTGAAGAAAACAAATTGATCGC
Source organism: Paenisporosarcina sp. FSL H8-0542 (assembly GCF_038632915.1). Taxonomy (NCBI): domain Bacteria; kingdom Bacillati; phylum Bacillota; class Bacilli; order Caryophanales; family Caryophanaceae; genus Paenisporosarcina; species Paenisporosarcina sp. FSL H8-0542. The sequence goes on along the minus strand of NZ_CP152050.1, from coordinate 3,434,161 downwards.
TTTTGACACCAGCTGGAACTTTATTCTGAAATTGCTGCTTTTCAAGGATTTGAAGCATGTCGTGAAAAGCGTGTGAGCTGACCATATGTCTTAAGCAGGCAACCATATCGCGACCACATGTGACATTGTCCCGGCCCTCCGAAATAGCAACCAGATCTCGCATTTCCCGACCCAATACGGTTTTTGTCATTCCGAGATGTTGTATATAAGAATTGAGCCGTTTCAACCCGTAGCGTCTGATTAGTATGTTAGTTGCCGTATTATCCGAAACCACCATCATGAGAGCAAGTAAATCACGAATTGAAAATAATCTTGGTTGTGTAACAAGTGTTTGCAATACGCCTGATCCATCCACGATGGCTTCTGGGGATACTTCCATCTCTTCATTTGAATCCTTTGCATGGTGCAAACCATATAAGAAAATAGGAAGCTTTATGACGCTTGCTGATTTGAAGATTTCATCAATATTTTTCGAATAACGAACGACTCCAACTGGATACTCCATATGTAAACAATATTTCTCGGGAAATAATGTAAAGCCCATCTGAACCCCTCCTTTCTACTAGTTTAATTCAAAAACTTTTCCAAATAAATCCTTAATATGAAATAAAAACGAAACCAAGAGTCATGTGTTTCGTATATAAATATGGACGTAGATTGGATAGAACTTTTTAACTAGTCATTTCGTCTTAGTAAGTAAATGAAGGATGTCTCATATTAAGGAAGGTGAAAAGCGTGGAACAACAACCAATCGTTGAATTAAAGAACTTGTCAAAAACCATTGGCAAAAAGAAAATTATCGATAATTTGAACCTGCAATTATTCCCTGGTCAAATTACGGGTTTTCTGGGGCCAAATGGTGCTGGTAAAACAACAACGATTCGCATGATGGCCGGTTTAATGAGGCCGACAAGCGGAGAAGTAGTGGTGGAAGGTCAAACACTGACAGACCACTTTGAAGAAACAATGAGCAAAGTAGGGGTAATCGTCGAAAATCCGGAAATGTACAAGTACATGTCGGGGTGGAAAAACTTACTGCATTTCGCACGCATGAACAAAACCATTTCAAAAGAACGCATCGCTGAAGTCGTCGATCAAGTAGGCATGCAAAATCGTATTCATGAAAGGGTTTCTACTTATTCGCTAGGTATGCGTCAGCGTCTAGGCCTTGCACAAGCATTGCTGCATCGTCCGAAGTTTTTGATTTTGGATGAACCAACCAATGGTCTGGATCCTGCCGGAATACGTGAATTCCGTACATACTTGCGTAAAATCGCTGTTGAAGATGGCGTGTCAGTATTCGTATCGAGTCACTTGCTTTCAGAAATTGAACTGATGTGTGATCGAATCGCCATTATTCAAAACGGACAACTTATTAATATCCGTGAAATTAATCAAGAAGAAGAAGCTCATTATTATATTGAGGCGCAACCGGCTGACCAGGCACGTGAACTATTATCAACACAAGGATTAACTCTTGAAAATAGTGGGGCTGGCTTCATTGTCAAAGTTGAACAGGACCAGATTCCTTCCATCATTCAGGCGATGGTCTCGGCAAATCTTCAAGTGTTCGCTGTGCACCCGTTCCGTAAAACATTGGAAGATCAATTCCTCGAAATGACTGGAGGTGGCCAAATTGCTGAATCTCATAAGAAATGAATGGATGAAACTGTGGCATAAAAAAGCCACTTGGATAATGGCTGGGTTATTGGTCCTCATATTAATCGGGATTACAGGCATCATTAATTGGGCGATTGACCGAACGGTACAACCGTCAGACCAACCCACTTGGGAAGAGGATGCGGCTGTAAATCAAGCAAATTTAACAGCTGAACTGGCAAAGCCAAATCTTGATGCCGAGACTAAAAAACAGTTAAAAGAAGAACTGGCCATCACTGAATACCGCTTAGCGGAAAACGTGGCACCGTTCAGTCCCGGTGATAGAGAACAAAATTTGATGGATTCCCATACGATGCTTACATTGGTTCTGATGTTTGCCGTCATTGCGGCCGCTAGTATAGTGGCAGCTGAATTTTCTCAAGGAACGATTAAAATGTTGTTAAGCAGACCTGTGAAACGGTGGAAAATCCTAACGTCCAAATACATCACATCATTGCTTTATGCATTAGTATTATCCATCATTGCCTTAATTGCGAACGTAGTTGCTGGATATATATTCTTTGATGCTGGAAGCGGTGCGATGCTGGATGTTCGTGGCGGGGAAGTAGTTGAAGTATCTTACTGGGGACGGGTTTTAGCCTTATATGGCTTAACTTATATCGGAATCATGGTATTCACGACATTTGCATTTATGATTGGAAGTGTTTTCCGTACAAGTTCACTTGCCATCGGATTATCGATCTTTCTGATGTTTATGGGTCCAAATATTGTCTTTTTCTTAAGTAAATACGAAATTACGAAATACATCCTGTTTGCGCATACTGATTTAACTGGTTACATTACAGGCAATATGTTCATTTCAGGCATCACCTGGCCATTGTCAGCCGCTGTGTTGACTGTATATGTCGTATTGTTCTTATTCATCAGCTATTGGTCGTTTACAAAGCGAGACGTTACAGCTTAATTATGGTAGAGTCGTTCCTTTTCGGAGGAGCGACTTTTTTATTCATTCGCCTAATCGTCAGTTTGAATCATTGAAAGCTCTGGAGAATTTACGTAAGATGAAAAGCAGCGTGTGGGAAAGGAGGAGTTCGTGTGAAACGATTATGGACCGTTTTGAATATTATATTGTGGCTCGTCATCGGCGGACTCTTCTTTGTTTGGGTCCACAAGGAACTAGAATTTAGAGAAGAACTTCAAGAACGCCCTTTACCGGAAGGTTTGCATCCCATCGTGGCAGAAAAGAGCAATCAATTGATCGGAAAAGCTGAGGAAATCGGTATTCCGATATTAATCAGTGATAGCTTCCGTTCCGTCGAATCTCAAGATGTCCTTTATGAAAAAGGACGCTCGATTGAAGGTGACATCGTCACGTATGCACGCGGCGGTGAAAGCTATCATAACTACGGACTCGCCATCGATTTCGTCCTGCAAAACAGTGACGGGACGATTAGTTACGATTTACAGCGTGATTTGAATGGCAACGGGGAAGCGGACTGGTACGAAGTTGCAAGCATTGGCAAAGACTTAGGCTTTGAATGGGGCGGAGACTGGCCTAGCTTCAAGGACTACCCACATTTAGAATATACTTTCGGCTTATCGATCAGTGACTTGCAAAACGGCTGGCGGCCAGAGGATAAGGTGGAAAAATGAAATAGAATCAAATAGCCCTCCTCGAAAGTCTTGAGGAGGGTTTTAAGGTTCTATAAAACAGCCAAAATTACTTTACTATTTCGACAGCCTCCAATAATTTCTTCTTCTTCCTATCTCCTCAACTCTTTTTTAGACAGTCTTTAAGTTAATTTATCCTCATTTTCAGCAAACCATTGTATTGCTTTCTGTTCCATTTCTTTGACGAATAAATTTTTTGCCGGACTATATTCGCTGGTATTCTCAAACTGTTGAGCTAACTTTTCTTTAAAGTGACTATATTTAACCACATCTTCTGGATGAGAACGCAAATAGTCGCGGAAAATTAAGTGGCGAGCTATTTGTGGATTGTCGTATTGATAGAAATGAATATGATGAGTTCTGTTTTCTCCGCCTTTTCGGAATAACCTTCTTCCATCAATACCGTATTCTCCGACCACATCGTATCCTAAAGAATCCATTTTCTCATTTAAGGAATCAATTTGATGAATGTCTTTTACGAGACACATCATATCGATTACTGGTTTTGCTTTTAGACCATGAACAGAAGTACTGCCGAAATGTTCAAATTTAATGATTTCATCTCCGAAAATTTCACTTAAAAAATAAACTTCTTTTTGAAACATAAGTGCCCAGTTTTCACTGAAGTCAGTAAGTCGAACTTTCATTTATTTCCCCTCCGCACAGCTCGATTTAATAGTTTTTTGAAAGGTTTACTCAAAAATTTTACTCAAAAACACTCAAATCCACCCGTCCATCACTTAAGAACGCAACGTCTTCACCCTGAAGTAACATACGTTGCAACTCTTTCGATTCTTCATTGGGCACAGCAATTTCACCACGTGCATTGACCACGCGGTGCCATGGCAAGCCATGTTTTTCACTCATCGTATGTAAAATCCGTACCACTTGTCTTGCTGCGCGGGGGCTCCCCGCCATGCGCGCGACTTGTCCGTAGGTAAAGACGTATCCCTCTGGTATTTCTTTTAATATCCGAACTACTTCTGCCGTGAATGGTTGCAAGATGCTGTTACCTCCTTGAAAAAAGCGTGTAGTTCTTGTTGGAATTTATCTTGCTCTTCCAGGAATGGATAGTGATTGCTGGCATAAAACTGTATGAACTTACTGCCACTAATTGATTCATAAATTTCTTTTGAAAACTCGATGGGACATTGTACGTCATGAGTTCCACAGCCAATCCACACCGGGCAAGTAATTTTGTCTATTCTTCTTGTCACGTCATAGATTGCATATTCTCTTGCAAACATATTCATGCGACCAGTGGCCATCGATTTTTGCGGTGCATCGGCAAAATACACATCATAGTGTTCAGGTAGATGAAGAGATAGCTTCGTTCGTTCTTTTGAAAGTTTCATTCGTTCATCCTTTGCCATCCCTGAAACTTTCAACCGTTCTATCAAATCTTGCATGTACTGAAACTGAGGGTGAGCGGCGTTGTAAATACACGACTTTGCGTCACCGTAATAACGACCTGCTGTACCTACCAAAAGAAGCGCATCTAACCGTTTCGAAAAATGAATTCCGTATAATAAACCAATCATTCCGCCGGTTGAATGACCTGCAAATGTCCACGTTTCATAGCCCAATGCTTTTCGAATGGCTTCCAGATCCATCACGGCATCAATCATACTCAATTCAACTTCAGACGAAGCATCCGCGGATGAGCCAGCACCACGCAAATTTACTAAATATACTTGATGGCTATGTACAAAGCTCTCTGCAAATAGATCACCTTCAGAAGTAAACTCGGAGTAATGATGTGTGACACAAAGAGGGGCTCCAGAACCTTTTGAAAATACTTCAAAAACACTGTTTTCAGTTTCAATCAATTGTTTTATCCAGGACATTTCCGCTCACCCCTAACTACTTTCATTGTAATCAAACCTCGTTCATCATGTCGACTGAATATGGTATATTACGGGTAACAAAGTATTTAATGTAAAGTTGGGGGTAGCCGCTATGTCAAAAATGACTGCTGAGGAAATATTAAAAGCTATGGAAGAAATGGATAATGGGGAACGTATTAAACTATTAACAGTATTAGCTGTAAAACATTTTGGAAGGAAACCACCTACAATAGAGGAAATAGCTAGACTAAACTATATAGCCTTTTACGGTGACGAAGACGAAGATGAGGATATAGACAGTAATCGTCACAGGGCTTTAAATCCTGAGGACTTTGAGGGCAAATGAAAAAGAGGCTATTAGCTGTAATTAGCCATACCTAGATACACATATGTTTTGGCTGTGAAATTGTTCGCTGGGAAGGAAAAGGACGAGTTTGTTATGTCCGCGATCCATTCGGAATGGTCTTTAATGTGTGGGAAGAATAGGAAAGATAATCGATAGAGTTGTTTAGTGGCTACAGGTCAGTATACAATGAGGGAAGTTCAATGAACTGACAAAGGAGAATGCCACATGGAAATTACAAATCACATGGTTGAAAAAATGAACGACCCTACGGGCATTATTGTTGGAGACCGTTTTGAGTTTCTGCTTGCCGTTGAAGTTGATGAAGATGATGAGTTATATACAGAAGGCGGATTAGAATTGCGTGTCATTTTGGCTGTCGAAGAGGATGTACATCGCATCGTGCAGTATCATTTTACCGATAAAGCTTCAAATGAAGTTTTGGATTTTGCTTTAGAAGATGATGAAGAGGCAGAAATTCTCGCGTATTGCAAAAATACATTGGCATAAAATAAAACCCTTTTTCAAAGCTCGTTCTTATCAGAAGATAAGATCAAGCGATGAAAAAGGGTTTTTTATTAATATATTTTAAGGTTATCGATAACGGATAACCGGACTGCTGATAAAAACAATTATACCAAATTCCACCATTCCGCAACAGGATAGTCATCAGAACCAATTACAACAGACTGTCCAATTTTTGGTGTCGTAATAGCTACGTCACGTGCTTTCGCAGCTTTTGTGACGCGCTCAATAGGATCGGTCCATGCGTGAAACGCAAGTGTAAAAGCGGACCAGTGGATTGGCATCATCAATTTACCATTTAAATCGAGATGGGCTTGTACCGTTTCTTCGGGTTTCATATGAATGGTTGCCCAACGATCGTCATACTGGCCACATTCCATCATAGTGAAATCAAATGGACCATACTTTTCGCCAATTTTTTTAAAATGCGTATCATACCCGCTATCCCCACTATAAAAAATACTCGTTTCTCCACTGCGAATGACCCAAGAACCCCATAAAGTAGAATTGTGATCGAACAGATTGCGGCCAGAGAAGTGACGTGCAGGAGTACTGATAAATTCAATGTCTAAATGGTCAAAAGTGTCCCACCAATCGAGTTCTTTAATTTTTTCAGGTGCTACACCCCAACCTTCCAATCTACTCCCGACACCAAGAGGGACGATAAATTGCCCGACTTTGTGCTTCAGCAAATGAACAGAATCGATATCCAAATGATCATAATGATCATGAGAGTAAAGGACGATATCAATAGCAGGTATATCATTAATGTCAAATGGCAATTTCTCACTATATCTCTTTCCACCGATCTGAGGAAAAGGGGAAGGAGAGCTACCAAGCATAGGATCGATGAAGATGGTTTTACCATGAAGGTTCAGTAATATAGTTGAATGTCCGAACCATGTCACATTTGCTTGTGAATCAAGAAGGTGATTCCATTGGAAATTCTCCATCGGAAGCGATCGAACTGGTGTCAGATCAGGATTTTTTTGAACATAATCTTTAATCATGGAGCCTAAAGTTTTTAAATCATTAGACATAGTCGTATCTGAGGTATTCTTGAATTTGTTTTTTTCATAGTTGGGGGATGCTATTAATGTTAATTTCTTCTTGGCGTTCGGAGCTTTCCCAAATGCCGGATAATGCTGCAAAAAGAGAGTGGAAGCAGTAGCAAATGCTGCCACTCCGAATAAAGTTTTTTTCATCAATGGCACCTCAAATGTGTTTTGGGTTATAAAATTTTTCTGATATATGTAGCATAAAAGAAATAAAGAAATTAGTCATATTTTAAGAGAAATGGTTAAGTGCATTTATTGACTCTAATTATTCTGTCTAGTTATCGATAAACATTCAACTTCCTCCAAAAACGTGAGGAAGTTTTTTTATGTAAATTTAATCGTTTCAGTGTCCATTTAATTCCAAAAACCACAAAATCCATAATGACGATAAATAATCGTTCAGACATTATTTATCCGCTTACATGCATGTTATTTGCTATAAATGGATGAATATTCTTTAAATTCTATTTATTCTATATATTTATCGTGTCGAATCGTGTTACTGTAGTACACATTACTTCGTGCAACGAAGTGAAAGAGAAAAGTAATGGGGGTAGGGAATCAATATGTCACAGATGCTAGCTTTAAGTATTTTAGTTTTCATTCTTTTTATTGGGGATGTCGTCGCGATCCGTACGAAAGCGTGGGTTCCTTCAATTTTTATCAGTGCCGTTCTTTTCTTAATCGGCTATTGGACATTCTTTCCCGCAAACATTGTAGAGTTATCAGGAATTCCATCAGTTGTAGCAGTCATGTTAATTTACTTGTTAATTACCAATATGGGCACCTTGCTATCTTTGCAGGAACTGATAAACCAGTGGAAAACCATTTTGATTGCATTGGCAGGAATTCTAGGAATCATTGCTGGATTATTTGGAATCGGTACTTTCCTATTCGGCAGTGAAACAATAATTGTAGCCATTCCACCTTTAGTGGGCGGGCTTGTATCGGCACTTATTATGTCTGAAGGCGCCGCAGAGGCAGGACTTCCAAGCTTAGCTGTTTTCGCCATCGTTATTTACGTGATGCAAGGGTTCGCAGGGTATCCTTTGACATCAGTCATGTTGAAAAAAGAAGGAAAACGTTTGCTTCAACAATTGCGCAATGGGGAAATTGATTTGAAGCAAGTAGGGGAAGAAAATGAAGAGACACATTCAAGAGAATTAAAATTATTTAACTGGATGCCTGAAAAATACAATACGGAATTCTTCAAATTTTTCCGCTTGGCTTTTGTCGGATTTTTAGCGTACCAAGTATCTACATGGCTTGCACCATTTGTGACCATCAGTCCATTTGTTCTCTGTTTACTATTTGGAGTAATCGCGAGAAGCGTAGGATTCTTGGAAAAACACCCGTTGAAAAAAGCGAACGGATTCGGATTCGCCGTTTTAGGGTTAATGCTGTTCATTTTGGACGGCCTGAAAGCAGCAACGCCAGATATGATGATTGATCTAATCTATCCGTTGATTGGCTGTATTGTCATCGGTGTAGCTGGCATGTACGTGTTTTCGTTCATCATGGGCAAGGTGTTAAAAGTAAGCAAAGAAATGGCGTTTGCCGTATCTTTAACGGCCCTATACGGATTCCCGGCGGACTACATCATCACTAACGAAGTCATCAATGCGTTAACTCAGGATGAAAGAGAACGGGAAGTGTTAACAAGTCACATGTTACCACCAATGTTGGTTGCCGGCTTCATCACCGTAACGATTGTTTCCGTTATATTAGCAGGTATATTCGTTGGATTCCTATAATCGACAAACAAAAATGACCTTTCCGAATGAATGGAAAGGTCATTTTTAGGTTGAAATGAGTTACTAGTAAAATTAGATGTCAAGGTAGACAGAATTGCGATCCAGGTAGACAGAATCCCATTCCAGGTTGCACAAATCTTAGATTACAGTGAATATCTTGAACTCACGCAACTATTCAACCTATCGCTCGCATGCAAATTGGTCTTTATCACGGTCCATTTTCGGTTGATAGGCCGGATGGTCACTCGGCACTCCGTTCGGATACTTGGTACGGAGGTGCGTACAATTATCGAACCACTCCGTTGTTCCTGCGGGATTGGTAGTCGCAGAACTATTTGAAGCTCCTCCAGTTGAACTTGAAGAGTTATCGCTGCTGGAACTGCTCTTTGAAGAAGTCTTTGATGAGCTTGCAAATCCTGAATCCGTGGCGTAGTCCTCAATTGCCCAGAATCCGGCTTTCTTCGACTGAGCTTCTTTTTGTGCTTCTTCATAAGGATTTAAATGACGAGTATTTGGTGGATAGACATACGCAACGCGTGCCAATCCTTCACGGATCAATGTTTCCTGTACACTTTTGCCGTCGACGTATACATAAGCCAATAGACGTCCGTATTTATCGCGTTTTTCACCAATATCAAATTCAAGTGTTAACTTTCCACTGTTTACGAGAGCACGATTTCGCTCCTTGGCTTCAGGCCCGAAAGGTTGTTTTCCTAAACGTGGGTGACTCGTCTCCGGTGTATCGATTAACAAGTAACGGACCGGTTCGTCCACGCCTTTATACATCACGCGAATCGTATCCCCGTCCGTCGTCGAGACCAATGTCACCGGGATTTGATCCGTCGTACCTTGTTGAGGTGCTGTTATGATTTTCGTAACGGACTTAGTTTCCGCTGTCTTTCCGGTAGTTGCTTTATCGGCAGGCTTTTCGTCTTGCTTTGAATCGTCCACGACGCTTTCTTGATCTGCAGAACCGGAATCTTCGTCTGTCGTCTCTTTTACAACAGGCTCATATTTCTCATCGTCCATGCTTGTCGTGCCACAACCAGAAAAAATAAGGGCACTACCTACAATCAAGCATGTTAATTTATTTTTGAAACTAAAAGTCACTTTTAATATCCTCCTTGAGATTTCCTTTTCTAGTATAACAACAACCTCCGTCTATAAAACATAATATTTAACAAAGTGTGTTGCCATACCAATTGACCGAAAAGCTACACAAAAAACCTCCTCTGGATTTCTGAGGAGGTTTGGTTAATTTTTCGATGAAACGACCAAAAATCGTACATCGTTTTCGGTATGGTTGAACCAATAATGTGTCTTACGTGCATCGAATAAAATGGATTCTTGTTCACGGAGTTCCGCTCGATTGCCATCCATTTCGACCGTTAATACGCCTTCTACTACGAACAGAAATTCATGTCCACCGTGTGAAAATGCATTCCCTTCATTTTCTCCTGGTTGAAGTGTGACTAAAATAGGGGAAAAGCTGGCATCTCGAACTCCATGGGATAAGTCCTTGTAATAAAAACGCTCTCTTCGGATAGCCAAATTGTCATGTGAATATTCTTCTGCAAAAAATACACTCGGATTTACACCTAATGCGTCTGCAATTTTCTTTAGCGATTCAAGCGTAACACTCGATTTTCCCCGTTCCACCTGTGATAAAAAACTAATGGATACCCCGGTTTGTTCAGACAAAGCCTTTAACGTCATTTTCCGTTCTTTGCGAAGACTTTTTAATGTATCCCCAATTGATTCTTGTGGCATAAGAATTCCTCGCTTCATCTAATCTCTTACTCTCATAATACATCACTCAAACAGCAATGAAATATAAATTGTGACAAAGTATTGACAGAAAATTTATAACTGTCTAAAATGAATCTCGGAAGATAAATTAAAGTGTCACTTCAATTTTCATTTTTCACAAGGGGGATTTATGATGGATAAAAAACAAACCCGTCGCATCTTGATTGCGAGTTTAGTAGGGAGTTCAATCGAGTGGTTTGACTATTTCTTATACGGAACAGTTGCTGCACTTGTTTTCAACCAACTATTTTTCGTTAATGAAGATCCGACTGTAGGACTTTTATTAGCATATGCGTCATTTGCTTTAGCTTTTTTCATCCGTCCGTTTGGCGGCGTGATATTCAGTCATATCGGTGACCGCATTGGGCGCAAGAAAACACTCGTCTTAACGTTAAGCTTAATGGGGATTGCTACGTTTGGAATGGGCTTATTGCCAACTTACCAAGCAATAGGCGTTTGGGCTCCTATCTTATTGATTACACTTCGCTTAGTGCAAGGTTTGGGAATCGGTGGGGAATGGGGAGGCGCACTTTTACTCGCAGTAGAATATGCACCACCTGAAAAACGTGGATTGTTTGGTAGTATCCCGCAAATGGGCGTAACAATCGGGATGTTGATGGGAACGATCGCTTTATGGGTGATGACGTTACTTCCTGAAGAGTCATTCATGACCTGGGGATGGCGTGTGCCATTTATTTTAAGTGCTTTATTAGTTATTTTTGGTTTATGGATTCGTAAAGGCATTGATGAAACACCTGAATTCAAAAAAGTGCAGGAATCTGGCGATATTCCAAAATTGCCGATTGCAGATACACTGAAATACCACTGGCGTGAAGTGTTGATAGCTATTGGAGCAAAAGTGGTGGAGACTGCACCTTTCTATATTTTCAGCACATTCGTGGTGTCGTATGCAACAACAAATTTAGGATATACACGAACATCTACATTAACTGCCGTTATGATTGCTACCGTCGTTACGACGATATTAATCCCAATCATGGGGAACTTATCGGATAAAGTAGGACGCAAAAAGTTATACGTTGCTGGTACGGTCGGCATGGCACTCTTTGCTTTCCCATACTTCTGGATGATTAAACAAGGGTCAGTTGCATTATTGATCATCGCAACAGTTATTGGACTCGGAATCATTTGGGCACCGATTACAGCGGTTCTTGGCACGATGTTTTCGGAAATCTTTGATGCAAAAGTACGCTATACGGGCATTTCATTAGGCTATCAAATCGGTGCAGCATTAGCGGGTGGTACAGCTCCACTTGTGGCTACGGCATTACTAGCACGTTTTGATAATTCGTATGTACCGGTTGCACTTTACATCGTGTTCACTGCACTTATTTCACTAGTTGCAATTTGGGCTGTGAAAGATCGCAGTCGACAACAATCTAAACGAATCGTGGTAGGAAAAGAGAGTCGCGCGTAAGCGGCTCTTTTTTTCTCTTAAGTTCAGCTCACCACACGAAATCATTTATTAGTGTGGGAAGTAATGTTTTTTGTTAGGAGGAAGACCATGTTAATCATCAACGAACAACAGATTCAACAACTCTATAAAATGGTTGATGCCATTGAAGATATCGCAGCGGTATTAAAGGCTAAAGAAGCAGGGAAAATCAATAACCCCCATCGCACAGTACTCGAATTTCCTCAACACGAAGCATCCGCATTATATATGCCGAGTGCCGATATGGCTGGCGAAGTAACAGCGGTCAAAGTAGTAACGATTTTTCCAGGAAATCCGACCGAAGGAAAGCCAACAACACAAGGGGTCGTGCTACTTTCCGATGCGACCAATGGCGAGCATGTCGCAATGATGAACGCATCGTATTTGACACGACTGCGAACAGGTGCACTTAGTGGCATCGCAACGGATTTATTGGCAAAAAAAGATAGCCGAATCCTAATAGTCATCGGAACAGGTGCAATGGCTTTTGAACAAGTTCTTGGCGTGCTGGCGGTTCGTACCATCGAGAAAATCATCTTGGTTAATCGGACACCGGAAAAAGCGCAAGCATTTGGCGAGAAATTACGTACATTTGGAGTGAACGTGCCTTTTGAAATCGAAATTGATGTTTCAAAAGCGGTGAAGCATGCGGACATTATTTGCTGTGCCACCCGATCAAACGAACCTGTATTCATGGGATGTGATTTACAACCAGGAACCCATATAAATGGCGTAGGTTCCTACTTGCCTCATATGCGTGAAGTGGACGAAACAACAGTGTTGAGTGCAGGCAAAATTGTGGTGGACGACCTTGCTGGCGTAAAAGATGAAGCTGGTGAATTGATGCACGCAGCAGATAGTGGAAACTGGTCATTTGAAGACGTTCATGCCCAACTCGGAGAACTTGTTGTTGGAACGAAGTCGGGAAGAGAAGTACAAGAAGAAATCACCTTCTTCAAATGCGTAGGAGCTGCCTATTTCGACCTTGCTGTTGCAAAAGGCGTCTATTCTAAAGCAAAAGAAGCAGGGATTGGTATGGTTGTAGAAGTTTAATATCTTATAACAGTATAAGAGCATCGGCTAAGCCGATGCTCTTTTGTTAAATCCATTCAATGTGAAGTTTCAGTATGTGCGGTGATTTCTTCGGCAAGGTCATGTTTCACCAAATGTTCGCCCAGATGGTCGCTGCTACAAAAAATCAACCCTTCGTACACCACGCAGATATCTTCTTCATAAATTTCCCCGTTACAGAAATCGCAGTTATAGATCACGATCGCTTGTTGTGGATCACTAGGCAGTCCTGCACCTGTAATCATTGGATTTTCAATTTGCATCCAAATCCTCCTTGTTTTTAGTATTTAGTTTCTCTGAAAATGAGTTATGCCTTATTTTTCACGAATTCTTGCAGTTGACTCAGAACATCGGCAAACTTCATTTCGTCTGCTGTATCCCGGAAATCCCGAAAAGGATTCCCTTTGTTTTTCAGGCGTTCCAATACGGCGGGTATGGAAAATAGATCAGGTTTCAAAGAATCGTCTACTTCATTCCAAGTTAACGGTGTGGCAATCAAACCTTTTTCAGTTCCTCTAGCAGAATAGGGTGCGATGATGGTTTTCCCTTCATGGTGCTGCACATAGTCCAAATACAATTTGTTGTGGCGGTTCTTAATCAAGCGCTCTGTTGTAAACCATTGAGGTTCCTGTTCGCATAAAAAATCACAAACAAATTTTGTGAACACGCGTGTTTCGGTATAAGAAAAACGATCAAAAGGCAAAGGAATGTAAACTTGCAAACCTTTGCGACCAGAAGTTTTCACAAAGGATTCAAGACCAAATTGATCAAAGATAGCTTTCATTCGCTGCGCGGCTTCTATGGCCAATGAAAACTCTTGAACGGATGGAGGGTCCAAGTCAAACACAATCTCAGTCGGCTTTTCTGTTCCTATTGTCTGGAAAGGAATATGTAACTCTAATGCCAACTGATTCCCAAGCCATAGTAAGGATTCCAGGTTATTGCACACCATATGTGTGATGTCATCTCCTGATGAGGTCGCAAGAAAATCCGGAAATGTATCAGGTGCATTTTTTTGATAAAAACTTTCACCTTCAGCACCATGCGGGAAGCGGATGACGGTCAGTTGTCTATCCTGCAAGAAAGGCAACATATGGGGAGAGACATGTTGCAAGTAAAGTAAGTAATCATCTTTGTTCAAACCTAATAATGGCCACACGGGCTTGTCCGGATTAGTGATTTTTACATTTTCGGGTAAAGGATAAAGCTGACGTTGCATTTGTTTCCAATCGCAATCGGCAGGGTCTTTGTCAAAGACGAATGCATGAAATCGCGGTTCCCTTAGGTGTTTGCCATCGAAATCAATGCATGCAATTTCTACGCAAATGGATGGTTCAAGTTCCCATACATTCGAAGAAATTAAGGTGCCATTTGATTCGAATAACGTCCTTAATGTATTCATTTCTTCTTTTTTCAGCCCGTGGCGAAAAGTAACAACTTCAATCAACTGTCCTTTGCCATAAATGGATCCATGGAAAAAACCATTGTTGTGATCGTATTTGAATAAAATGACCGTGACATATCTCCAGTTTTTAATTTTCATCCAGTTGCTGGTGCGTTTATCACTTTGCCATTTGCTCATTTTTTCTTTGGCAACGATACCTTCACCATTACTTACTTTTACTTCATTCCACAATTTCTTGCTGTGTTTGTTTTCCTCAACCATTTGAATTCGTGCAAAATCCTGATAATCGACGGAATGTGGCAAGTTGAGGGATTTAAACACCTTACGCATAAGCTGCTTACGCTTTGAAAAAGGAACACTTTGTTGCGTTTCGCCTTTGCAGGTTAACAAATCAAATGCAACATAATGACAAGGGAATTCCTGAGCATGTTTACTGATGACGCTTTGTGTTCGCATGCGGCTTCTCATTTGTACAATGGAAAAGTTACTTTGTTGGTCATTCACCAAATAAACCAGTTCTCCGTCAAGCATCAAGGGCAAAAAGGAGCGGATATTCTCATAAATGTCCTGACAATAATCAATGATTTCCGGAAACATCGGATTGAGCACTTTGCCATTCCGGCTTTTGAGAGTGGGCGTTTCATCCACCCATTCAAGAAGGCAACGAAAGCCATCGTATTTCACTTCGTACAACCAGTCTTTTCCTGTTGGAATTTCTGTTGCAGTAGTTAAAAGCATCGGCTTCAATTTTTATCCTACTCTCGATTGTTTTTCCTAGCTTTTGTAATTTTCCGAACCTGATACATAAATATAGGCAAAAAAAGCATAGTAAGAAAAAGAAATGTAGGTGGTGAATCGAATATGCATACTGTTTGGAAAGGAAGTATCAGCTTTGGACTGGTCAATATTCCAGTTAAGCTTCACGCTGCGACAGAAAATAAGGATATTAAATTACGACAATTACACAAAGAGTGCAACACGCCAATCAATTACCAAAAGGTATGTGCCGGTTGTAAAAAAGAAGTACAAAGCGAAGACATTGTAAAAGCTTACGAGTATTCGAAAAATAAATTTGTGGTGTTGGACGACGATGAACTGGAGAAATTGAAAAAGGAAAATGAAGACAAAGCAGTGGAAATTATTGATTTCGTGAAATTGGAAGAAATCGACCCCATTTACTTTGAAAGAAGCTACTACATGGCGCCGGATGGGGGAGGAGGGAAAGCGTATTCCCTTCTGCAAAAAGCATTAACTGAATCCGGGAAAATTGGCGTTGCCAAAATCATGATCCGTTCAAAAGAACAGCTAGCAGTAGTGCGAGTTTACGACGAAATTTTAATTATGGAAACGATTCATTTTCCAGATGAAGTACGAAGTGCGAAAGAAGTCCCAAATATCCCGAGTGAACCGGCTATCGTTCAGAAAGAACTTGATACTGCCTTGTTATTGGTGGAGCAATTAACGACGACGTTTGAACCCGAAAAATACACGGATGACTACCGTACTGCACTGATGGAATTGATTGAAGAGAAGAAAACTGGCAACAAGACCGTAACGGCGAGTGAAAAACAAGCTGTAGCACCTTCAAATGTGACCGATTTAATGTCTGCACTTCAAGCGTCGCTGGATAAAACCAAAAAGAAAAAGCCGGTTCCCCGAAAGAAGAAAGCGGCAAAAACGTCTTAACATACATTGGACCTGGTCCTTTGTATGTTTTGCTTTTTCTGGCGTATCTCCTGTACCATTAAAGCAAAGGAGGGTTGTCGGGTGATGAATAAAGAACAACACGCCATGATTGTTTACACGGAAGTAGAACGAAAAATCGACTTTTATTACAAGCTACAGAAAATCGCCACGCATCATGAACTAACCATCACATCTGAAAACGTGACGACAGCCAGAACAAAATTCACGCTTAATCAGGTACTGGATGTTTCCTACAGGCCTTTTTCTTCAGAAGCGGGAATTTTATACCTCCATACCAATCAAGGCGTTATTCCATTTAACATTCACAGCAATCCGCAAACCTTTATCGATACTTTTCGCTCGTTCAAATAATGTGGGTAATCTTGCATTCATGATGCCTGAATAATCTAAACTAAAAAGAAAACAAAAAGAAGCCGTTAAAGCTGACGGCTTATTTATAAACTGACTTCTGGCTTAGGGTTTAAAAGACTTACCTCGAAAATATCAATGATTTCAATAAACCGTTCGGCTTCTCTAAAAACATGATCCGCTAAAAGAGGATGAATATCACTCTTAATCCGGCATGCTTCAATTAAATCACGGGCTGTTTTCTTGAAGTCCCTTAATGCAACGACGGACACCCGATTTTGATCTAAAAAATGATCGAGTAGAGGGGTCGTTTCTGATTGTGGTCTCATGCTATCCAAGTCAATTGCCTGGAACATTAACTGATCAAAATCGTTGCTAAATTCTCTTGCCTGATCGACCAATTTTCGTTCGCTTGGGTCTAATAAATGCCCGATAAACTTCGCATGGTCCGCCATAATCTTAAGGAAGAATACATTTTCTTCAATGATGGCCTCGGGTAAAGGCTGTAATTTACCTTCATTCAAATCTTTTAATCGATTAGCAAAATAAGCGGCTTCTCTACTCGTATGATCAACCAGTAAAGGGTAGTTATTTGACGTGATTTCACAACGAAGAATGAGTCCTAATACTTTTCGCTTATACGCCCAAATGGATGCAACTGCTTGATACACCTGCGTGTTGAAAGCTTTAATCTGTCGTGGATCGGTATGCACTGAGTAACCGGCTAATTGCTCTTCAATTCTTTCAAAGACAGCAATGAACTGTAGAGCTTCCTCAATAAGCTTTTTGTCATTTGCAGAAAATCCTAAACTTAAAAATAGAGCATGTTCTTTCATAATTCTTGCCCAAAATCGAATTTCGTCTAATGACCTTACCACAAACTCGTTCGACATCAATTCGCCTCCGTTCGTCTGCCTACAAATAATTGTATGCCAGGCTTTGTCAAACATGCTTTAATTTAGACAAAATTGAAGCTACAAACAATCCTCAGTTGCACCAAGTTAGCTACTAGATAAAAAATGAATCCAAAAGATAAGGCATAGGGAACAAATCACAAAAAAGAGGATGGCTTTAGAGCCGTCCTCTTTCATTTACCGATTATTTTTCAATAAACGTCAGTTCATTCGTTAATACGTTCAGGTGTCTTTGGGTGTTCTCATAGTGCGTTTGATAGCCAGGTAAATAAGATTCCGTTAACAAATGCATAGGGATGACTTCGAAGTCACGCTTGTTTTTGTAGTAACCATAAGTCGGTACGAAACTAGGGTGATCCAATTTGATAACCGTTTTCTCCGAATCCACGACCTTCGTTATTTCCACGCCACCAATGCCACCTGTCAATTTCTCCAAGCCCTCTTGGCTAGATAAAAAGTTTCCTAAACTATACATGACGAATGTTCGCGTTCCGTCCGGCCGTTCAATCCAATCAACGGGTTGAAGAACGTGAGGATGATGGCCAATGATAATATCAACGCCCATGCTTGAAAGCTCATTGGCTAAATTAATTTGTGTGTCGTTTGGTGTTTTTTCATATTCATTTCCCCAGTGCATGGATACGACCACCACGTCCGAAATGGTTTTCGCCTTTTTCACGTCCTGTTCAATTAACGGCAAGTCAATCAAATTAATCAAATAAGGTTTGCCTTCAGGAACTGGCATGCCGTTCGTGCCATAACTATAGGACAGGAAAGAGAAAGTGATGTCATTCTTCGTGACAGTCCGTACCATATTCCGGTCGTCTGGCGATTTGAAAGCACCCGTATATGGCATCTCAATCTGATCCCAATAGTCTATGGCGTTAAGAATGGCTTTTTCACCCCTATCCAGCGTGTGATTGTTTGCGATGGTCACTAAATCGATTCCCGAGTACTTCAACGCATCTCCAATTTCATAAGGACTGTTGAACTTGGGGTAACTGGAAAGCCCCAGCTCTGGACCCCCAATCATCGTTTCTTGATTGGCAACTGCAATATCGGCACTTTCGATAAAAGGCTTCACTTTTTCGAACATGGCCGTAAAATCATATGTTCCGTCAGTCGTTTTTGCATCTTTATATACGGGTTGATGTAGCAGGATATCGCCAATTGCAACAAGTTTCGCGGTTGTTACCACGGGTTTTTCAATTTTGAATGCTTTGACTGTAATTGGCTTTACAGGTCTTTTTGCCATTTCAGTTTCCATTGCATTGGCGACAGGTATACTGTCGATTGGCAATTCAGGGGCCGAAAAATGTGAACAGCCAACGATTAACATACATAAGGCGATTAATAAATAGTACTTTTTCACGACGTTCCTCCAAAATATTCATTAGCTACGATATAAAAAGAGTGATAACAACTTGTATCGCAAATTAGTAACTAGTTTTGACAAAAGATGCGACGATAATACGTATGTAGCAATGAAGATTGATATGCTGGAAGAATGAAAAGTTCAATAATAGTATCTTGTCATGAGGTTATTCTATAAATAGATGAAAAGTCCTGCCGAAATGAGTTCCTATAATTGACAAAATTCTGAAATTCGCATATTCTGAATTTGTAAAAGAAAGATCCGAAAGAGGAGTTTATTTATGAGTGTGGCAGTTCTTAACTAATCCGTCATTTTAATACGGTCTTGAAAGTAGCAAAAAACCAAGAAAATGCTTGGTTTATTTAGGTTGCGCTTTTCAAGAATTGTTAAGAACAAGCATCATAGCAAAGAAGAATGGAATTTCCAGCTATGGCATGTATTTGTCATCGCTTTTTTTGTGTCTATAAACGGTCATTTGTTTGATTTTCGTCAACCAAAGCCGATTTTGTGCACAAATCAGGGATTCCATTATATGCAATATCTTCTAAGCCGTCATGAGTGTTTTCATGTCGGCTTTTTTATTTGGAAAAGGTTTTGTTACACCTTATTGATTGTAAATTTGCACTAGCCGTCTGCTAAACGATGTATTTGATAGCAAGGGAATCTGCGACACTCCTGCGGAAAAACGGGCTGGCAAGACCCCGCAGCGAGGCACGAGCGAGGAGGCTTGCCGGTTCGTCCGCGGAAAGGGAGTAGATTCCCACTTTTTTATAAAATTTAACTATAGAAATTAACAGTGCCTTATAAAAAAAGGGAGGATTAATAATGAATCAACAAACAATTGATGTATTGGGATATCAAGAAATTTTACAGGAAGTAGGGAGCTTTGCGATTACGGAGCGGGCGAAGAACTCAATCGAGGGATTGCGACCGACCACGAATAAGAAAAGTATTGAACATGGATTAGGTGAGGTGCATGAAGCACTGCAAATTATGAAAATTAGTGCCAGTGTGCCGATTCATACATTAAGTGATATGGAGCAATACATCGAACAGGCAAAGAAAGGATTGTACATTCGGGCTGATCAATTTACCCGTGTCCTTTCTTTCCTGGATCACTGTAATAAACTGAAGCGCTTTATGAAAGATAAACAGTACGCAGCACCTACTATACATTTGTATGCGGAATCAATAGGGGATTTAAATGAGTTGGAAGCTGAACTGACGCGCTGCTTGAGACACGGTCAAGTAGACGATTATGCTACGAAAGAACTTTCAACTGTTCGAAGACAGTTATCCATGCAACTGGCTAAGGTGAAGGAACGAGCACAAACGATGGTGAAGTCAAAAACGTTTGCGCAGTTTTTGCAGGAAGCGATGGTTTCCGAAAGAAATGGTCGTTATGTGTTTGCCGTCAAAAGGGAATACCGAACTAAAGTGAAAGGGACTGTTATTGATTCCTCTGCATCAGGCGCAACGTTATTCATGGAGCCGAAAGAACTGGAAGAAATGCAGGAATCGATCGAGTACTTGAGAATTTCAGAAGAGCATGAAGTGGAGAAGATATTGTACGAACTGACCGAAAAATTCTTAGAACAAGAACTAGCAATCAACATTGCTATGGACACGATGCATCATTATGACATTATTTTTGCGAAAGCAAAGTACAGCGTCTCCATTGATGGGGAACGTCCGACGTTGAACGAGGACTATATCATTCATTTGAATGGGGCGAGGCACCCTATGCTGAAAGGGAATGCAGTTCCTTTATCCATCCATTTCGGAGAAAAAGATCGGGCACTGGTCATTACGGGTCCGAATACTGGCGGGAAAACCGTCACGCTAAAAACCATCGGACTGCTGACCATGATGGCACAAACAGGTTTGTTCATTCCGGCGGAAAAGGGAAGTTCACTCCACATTTTCCATCGAATCTATGTGGATATAGGAGATGGCCAGAGCATCGAAGCGAATTTAAGCACATTCAGTTCACGCCTTTTGAACATTATCGACATTTTAAAGAAAACCGATAATCAATCACTTGTACTGCTAGATGAGCTTGGTTCTGGAACGGATCCGAGTGAAGGGATGGCGTTGGCCATCGTCATTTTGGAGCAATTGTTTGAAAAAGGAGCAACACTCTTTGCAACGACCCATTACAGTGAAATGAAAGATTTTGCCGATCGGAAAGAAGGGTTTGTGAATGGCTCGATGGAGTTCAATCTCGAGACACTGCGACCAACGTATCGTTTGTTATTGGGGGAAAGCGGGAAAAGTCAGGCGTTTGATATTGCATTGAAGCTTGGATTGCACCCGCAGTTAATCAGAAAAGCACACGACATATCGTATAAAGGAGAGCAGACATATCCTCATGATGCAAGCGAGGCTGATTTGAAGGACCTTCATTATGTGCAGCAAATCACGACAAATAAATACGCCAGAAAAACTCGACAAAATAAGGAAGCCATTGAAGAAAAGGTAGCGCAGTTTGAACAAGGAGACAATGTCACGATACCCGCTGCGAATGAGACGGGGATTGTATATAAAGGACCTGACAGCAATGGGAATTACATCGTGCAAGTGAAAGGCGAAAAGAAAGCCTTTAACCATAAAAGATTGCAGCTTCACATTAAAGGAAGTGAACTGTATCCTGAAAACTATGATTACGATATCATTTTCAAATCCAAAAATTATCGGAAAGTGAAGAAGCAGCTCAATCGCAAGCATGTTAAAGGGTTAAGTCTCGAGGATGAGGAGTAATTAACTAAATGCAATATTAGTGCTAAATAAGCCACAGAAAGCACATAGCTTTTTATGGCTTATTTTATGAAAAAAATGATTTATTTTCACAATATGTAGTGTCGAAAAATAAAGTTAACACCATATATTGATTTAAATGGATTTGCGTTATATAATAAAAATGTAAAGTAAATGGTAATAATTAAGAAGGAAAAACCCTTCAATCAAGCTTATCGCAACCATAGCCCTGTGTTTAAAACGCTTTTCTGACTGACCGCTAGAACTTATGTGCTCTCAAAAATCATATGGGTATGGAGGAAGGGAAATATGAATACGCCAACGATAGGTAAAACGAACGTAACGTTGAAACAAATCAACAGTAAAAAAAGAGAAATGTATAAGAAAGCAAAGCACTTGGGTATGAGTCATCCCAACGTCGTCATGTGCAGTCAAGAGTTGGATGAGTTACTCAACCACTATCAAGGGATTTATCAATTCAATTTTGTCGTATAGCTTAAGATTAGCCAATAAAGAGTGCGAAGCAAGGTGATCATGTCACTTCGCTTCGCTTTTTTTTGTATGGGGCTGCGAATAGAAGTGTCAAAAGCGTGAATAGACCGGCTGGAAACGCGAATACAACCAGAAAAACCGCGAATAGCCTATTTTTCAAGTTATACAGGGTTGCCCATAATATGTCTCACTCTAGTAAAAAAAGCGATAACGGTCTGAAAAATGGGAAAATGCATTTTTTTCTTGCGAAATACCTAGAATTTCCACTCATATCATATAATAAGAAGTACAAATAAAGAGAAAAGTAGGGTGTTCTATGTATCCAACGAAATACAGAAGACGCAATACCGTCGCTTTTACCGTGCTTGCTTATTTCACATTCTTTGCAGGTGTAGTCATGTTCGCAATCGGTCTTTACAATGCGGATAATTTACAACTAAATGAAAAAGGCTATTACATCGCAGTCATGATCTTGGTGGCAGTGGGTGCAATCCTAACACAAAAAGTGACACGTGATAATGCGGAAGATAACGATATTTTGGCAGAACAAGAGAGACAATTTAACAATACACGAATTCCAAGTGGGTCGAAGGAATCGTAATGAAAACTGAAATAGTTAACAAATTGCACTCCATTTTGGGGTGTTTTTTAATGGAATGAAAAGACACTCTTGAATTGGAACTTTTTTACTTTCAGTACGTATAAAGAGACACATGCGTTAATTTAATCTTGAATCGTTTAATATCTTTATGTATTCCTTGTAGAATGGACGCAACTGCCTGCAGACGACATTCTTTTAAAAAGTGAGTATAAGGCAAAATAAATTGATTTATAGATGAAATCTGAGGAGGGGAACTTTTGTTTATTGTAAATGTAGAGGGCGCAATTTATCACGATGGAAAGTGGTTGTTAATCAGACGCAGTGAAAAAGAAGAACATGCGGGTGGATCGCTGTCTTTGGTTGGGGGCAAGGTAGAAATAGAAGGAGTTTCATCGGATATTTTAGAAAGAACACTAAAAAGAGAAATTGCGGAAGAAGTGGGCATTGAAGTTTCAAATCTTCGGTATGTGAATAGCTCATCATTTGTTACGGATTCAGGCATCCATGTAGTAGATATTGTATTTCTTTGCGACCACCATTCGGGAGAAGCGTATGCTAAGAGTCCAGATGAAGTGGACGTCGTTCTGTGGATGACCACTGAACAAATCGTAAATCATCATGATGTACCGGGTTACTTGAAGGACAATATCAAACTTGCGGATAGATTAGCTCAACAACATACAATAGTAAATTTTTAAAGTCATGATTAAAGATACAGAGGGGATAAGAATGAAGAATAATCCTAGGAAAAAAGAAATGGTTTTTAAGAGACATGGACAGATGGACAGGGAGATTCGAGATTCGATCCTAATTGAAATTATTTTAGGCATCCTCACCTTTATCCCGAGACTAATCATTCGTGTAGTAAGGAATTTATTTTAATTGGACTAGTTAACGATAAATGTATGGAAAGAAATCAAAATGAAAAACACCATCCAACAACCAATATTAAGCACCCAAATAGTAAAACGTATGATATAGTACGGCCGCGATAACTGCAATTTCCTGTGTCGTTGCTTGAATGACAACGGTATCAATTGTTGAGATTTTAGTCGCAGAAAGTCTCGAAACAGTGGCAACGTGTGTATTGTTGCATTTCAAGTGACCGACACCTGTATAATCGTTTTCAATATAATATTCGTGGTTGGCAAGTGTAATCGAATAGGCTTTTTCCATCAATTGCACTCTATGGCTCTTTATCGACACGGTCTGTGATGATACATGATCGGTAAATGTGTAGCCAATGCCTGGAAATGTACAATCTACACTATATAAAGGTTGCTCGTACTCATTTACGATTTTATAACAGTAGGGCAAGCCAGTGATCAGGGCATCGTTGACGATTTTGGCAACAAAGCCATGGGGCTGCTTTTGCATCGCAAAACTGGTGCCGCCTAGCTCATGATTGATGGGCATTGTTGTAGAAAGGAACACAGTTCCAGGCACTTTGTATGTATAGCGTTGCATAAGAATCCTCCTATTAATGAAAGTCATTTGAGTAATTTTTTACATAAAGGCGTTGTGAATCTGAATAACTTCCATACCACAACAAGTAAAACACTGCTAATTCAATGATGGATTAGCGGTGTTTTACTTGAAAATTATATTTGCATCCACATCAGGTGATCGTTTTAGGCGTTCTTCCATAGCGGACATACACGGCATAAAACAGCGCGGCACTCAACAATCTCAGTCCAGAGTTTAGATACATTGCCGTCTCGACACCCCAACTGTTCAACATCCAAATACCGATTTGCGGTGCAAGGAACGCCATAAATGCAAGCAGGACATTGTAGGTCGTGATGCAATACGTACGTGATTCTTCAGGAGACTGTTCCAACAATAAATTGAACAGCAGCAACACGACGCCTGACAGGAAGAAGCCCGACATTGTCTGGACGAGTGTTAAGTAATACAAGTTCGTCGATAGTACCGTCAGAAATGGCGTCGAAGCCATTCCAATTGCGGCCCATACGAAGACACGCACATTCGATTTGCGCTCAGCCCATTTTTTCCATAGCGGGAATGTCAAAATTTGCATCAACATATTTCCAACAGAAAACATACTGATCCAAAAAATGGTCGCCCCAACCACACGCACATGGTAAATGTTAAAAATCCCCCATGCCATTTGCCACGCAAAGTTGAAGAATAGTGCTGCTACTAAAAACCATACGTAATTAGCATGCTTGAAAATGGACCAATCCATTAACTTTTTCTTTACCAAAGGGCCACCCCCATGGGCAGGCGCTTCGTCGTGCTTCATCAACAAGAAGGCCTCCAAAAGTCCAAATCCAAAGGCCATTGCAAATAGGATTTGATACGCTGTCACATTGTCGGATTCATCTTTCATCACCATGCCGATGATAAGTGTCGAAACGAGCCCAACCATCGTCAATAGCCGATTGCGGTCACTGAAAAATTGGCCACGCCTGGATTCATCGATCATGCCGCTAATCAAGGTTTGCGAGCCGATGTTTGCCACAGTATTCGGCACACTCATTAGTGCAATGATGGCAAGGAAAGCCCATGCCTGCATCGATTCAGAAGGCAAATACACGAGCATGACAATCAGCAGGAACATCAACCTTGCAAGCAAAACCGACATCGCCACTAGCTTCTTATGCTCATGTGCTCGGTTCAGTAGCATGGCAGCTGGAATAGTCATGAGCAACGCGACAAGCGGGGGAAGGGAACTAATCAATCCCACTTGGTAGTTGGTGGCGCTCAAAATGGTAATTGCAAAAATGGGAAAGAAGTTGTTAGAAAAATTCATCGCAATGGTCGAAGCCATGCCATAATAAATGCTGATTTTTTCATTATATGGTCGCATAAGTTTCTCCGTTATAATTCAAAGAATAGGTTTGATATTCTATGAATTATAAACCTGTAAAAAAAGAAAACAAGTACTTCGAGACACAAAAATTTTGGGACGCTGTTTAAAATTTAGGAGGCACCCCATTCAAATGTTTTAAAAACAAACATGAGGGTTTTTTCTAATCACCGAATATGTAGAGTTCACGTACAAAAAACAGCTTGCAATCTACGTTGAAGTAAATTGCAAGCTGTTCTGATTTTATTTTATTTTTTCAACATCGGAAAGGACACTATCCAAATCGTCAGCGGCTTTATTTAATGTGTCTACATCAAGAGGGTCAATTTTTACTCCTGCTTCAATTATGTGAAGGGGTGTTTCAACTTGTTCATAAAGGTCCGCGTCTTTTTCTTTTACTGCATCTTCAAAACTCTCCCAAATTTCTTCTAAGTTTTCGCCATTTGCTTCGGCTTTCTTAGTGTCATTTGCTTCTAATTGCACTTTCAAATCGGCAACTTCAGCTTTCATTTCTTTTGCTCCATCCGCAATCGATGTTTGTGAAGTCGTCTCTTCTGTTTGGGTGTTATCATCAGTTTTTGTTTGTTCATCATTTGTTCCACAAGCCGATAAAGCCATTGATGCTGCGATTATTATTGGGAATACGTACTTTTTAGATTGCATTATTAAGTTCCTCCTGTTTTTTCATTCTTGATTGAATTGTTTTTTGTTTTATTTTACCCAAAAATGCTACAAAAACTGCAACGACTAACAAAATCATTTGAGGGATAAAGCTCTCCCAAGTTGAGTAGATCGCAAAAAAGTCAATGGTTGGAATTGGAGCTTGTGTAGCTGGAATAAGCCCGGCTAATTGTAAACCATGAATGCCCATACCCGTAAACTTAAAGCACAAGTAGAACATTAATATACTCGACACCATGAAAAATGGACGCATCGGAATTTTTAAGCCTACTTTTAAGATTAAGTACGACGTAATCAATAATATGGTTAGGCCAATCGCTATGCCACCTAATAAGGAACCTAAGTCAATAGAAGATGCCATTCCGATATAGAATAATACGGTCTCAGTTCCTTCACGGAAGACAGCAAGAAAAGCTAAAATCGCAATTGAAAGTAAACTACCAGTATCGAGTGCCTTCGTACTTTTCTTCTGGATATAGCGATTCCATTCTAAAATACTCGATTTACTATGAAGCCAATAGCTCATGTAGCTGAGCATGACAGCAGCAAAAACACCTGTCCATCCAGCAATCAGAAAGTTGTTGTGACCAAATGTGCCAGCTGAGAATAAGAAGTTGACCAAAATGCCAAGAACCAGACTGATGCCAATGCCAGAACCCACGCCTACCCAAATCCATTTATTCTTGTCCGAATGACCGGATTTCTTTAAAAAGCCCATAAGCGCTACGACAACTAAAAGAGCTTCTAACCCTTCGCGTAACAGAATGGTCGTCGCATCTAACATCGTGTAGCTAGTTTTTGAAACCAGTGGAGATAAATAATCTCTCATTTCTTCAATGGTTTTTTTTGCCCCTTTTACATCGGGCGGATTAGCTGAAAGCATGGAATATGAAGTAACCATATCACTTTCTGCATTTTTGTAGACCGTTGCAGACTGAGTGAGCACTACACCTTCAACGTCCAACCAAGATTTTCTGAATTCCTCAATATCTAATTTAGCACCGTCAATATCTTGGTTATCAATTTTGTCTAAAGAGTGATTTAATAACATAATCAGTTTGGCAACATCGCCATTATTTTTTGAAGCATCTTGATCCGCAACTGAAGTTTGTGAGAATTGACCATTAATAAATTTAGTATTCGTTTCTTTCAGTTGTTGAAGCGATTTTTGAACACTTTCAGAGTTAACCGGATCTTGAGCTAAAGCAAACTGAACTTGTCCCATATTATCTTCTATATCATGGTAAGCCTGTTCAGATTTTTCCTTAATTCCTGATTCAAAAGAAATCCAATTAGCCGTGTATTTCTTAAATTGTTCAGAGGCAGTTTTAGTGTCGCCCAATTGAACAGATTTTACGACTTCATCAATTTGAATGTTTGCTTGGCGCAGGTCATCTTCAGGGCTCGTAGCAAAACTTTTGGTTGGAAAAATTAACAGCCCGATAAGGACGAAGACTAGAGCAAAATGTATAGATCGCATTATTTTGTCTCCTCTTTATATTGTTATTTAAATTAATTGAAAGATTAATTCGATAATGAAAATCATTATCAATTAGATTCTTACGAATTATAAGGTTATATAGATGTCTTGTCAATCACAAAATAAATATGAATAAGGTCGAAATAAAAAAGGGGAGAAGAACGATTTTAATATAGAGGGAAAAATGGAGTGGTTGAATGGAAAAAATAAACAAAATGATGCCTTAACTAAACTAAATGTGATGGCTCACAAATTTTCAATTTTCAAAAAGATATGTGCCATCACGATGGCCAAATTAGGGTATATACTTCTGAAGGGAATTTCATATATGACGGTCTGATGCCAATCGAGTAAATGCCTATACATAAAATAATGAAGATATTAATATTGAACTACCTATTGTTTCTCCTTCGCTCGCTCTTTTTGAGCTGCGTCATACCGGGCACGCATCCGCCAACTTTGGATGAACGAAATCAAATAATACATCCCGACGTAAAGAACAACAAACAAAGCGATATCCAAAACAAATTTGAAAAGGGATTCCCAAACAAATTGACCGTCACTGAACAATTTGTATTGGAAAAATGGCAATAGTAAATACGTGAAGTTGCTAATGAGCCATGCTGAAATGAATGCGGCAACAGCTTTCCAAAAAGTCATTAATGATTACCTTCCTTTATAAGAATATAATGTTGTAACAACATGATCCGGAATATCTTTAAGCAAATATTGTGAAAAACGGTCTGTGGAGTCATTTTTTTTAAATCATTTGGATCCCAGAGAACTGAAAGTACCAGGGACTATGTCCATTTATAACCGTCTCATTCTATTGCCTTGTGATATTTCAATGTGTACTTGATGGGTGGTCCCGCCATCTAAACCGTTTACTCGAGAAATAGCCAACTCTGTTTCAATACGGACTACTTTTGTTTCGTCCCCTTGAAGGGAAACGGTGTAAGGAGCATTTTCATTCATCAAAGGAACCACCTTGAATCTCTCTTCGAAAAGCGGTTCGTCACCAAATCGAACATCAAAAGTCACTTCATCGTCACTAAAATTTTCAAACGGTAAATCACACATGACACTCAATCTCTTGTCATCCATTTTCTTGAATTCACACACACTCTCATCCAACCCATAGTCAATCGCGTAAATACCCGAAGCGAGTGTGTTTTGATAGACATTGATTAAGAAAAAAGGCAATAAAAAGTAGAGAAAAATCGCTAAAATCACCAGTCGAGCCCGATATTTTTCCAAGGAAGTCCCAAACAGATAGATACCAACTACCAAAATGACAAGCAAGACGAGCCCACCAAACTTGAACCCATCCATATCCTGAATGGGGATGTTCATGACTGACACATTACCTGCGGCAAAAGGTTTCTCATGCGGAAAAGGGAAATTGAGCAGCATGACGAATACCATCAAGCCAATTCCCACGATCAGTCTTTTTCTTTTTCGGACGATTACTCGATTATCCTTCATCATTGAGCTATTTCTTCATGCACTTCTTCTTTATGTGTTTTCTTCGGCAAACTTTTAACCAAACTTACAATCACCCACGTAATTAATACAGAACTAATCAATAGCACAATCGCATTCGGAAGGGCTTTATCATACAGTTCTGAGCTTTCCATAATGCCCCACTTTGGCCAAGTCGGTGCGACATACATCCAGATCACGGCAATCGAATTATTGATAATGTGCATTAAAATCGGAATCAATAAATTGCGTGTTTTCAAATACAACAAGGAAGCGATCACTCCAAAGATAAATGCCCCGACAACATCTGCATGCAACAGGCCAAACAGAATACTGGAAATGAGGATTCCGCCCCACATCGACGTTTTCTTCATCATGCGATGCAACAAAACGCCACGGAAGATAAACTCCTCAGCAATGGGACCAATAATGGCTATACTGACAAGTGAAATCACTAAATAAATCGGGTTTTCCGGCATCGGAATGGGCTCCAAAAGAAAATCCACAAACCCAGGAAAAATAGGATACAAGGCAAACAATTGAAGCCAAAATACACTTATTGAAAACGCAATGGAAATCACAACAAATCCAAATAAACGAGGTAGCCATTCGACGGTTCCTTCCTTGAATACCACTTCACGTACAGATCGACCTTGTTTTCGGAAATGATATCGGAAGAACAGAATGGGTGCTGCTATATACAAAATTAGCGTAATTCCGGCTTCCACAAAATTATCATCATTGTAAGGAAGGAAAATAGCCCCAATTCCAAATACCACCATCAATAAAATATTCAAACCAAACAAATGACGCGTCTTCATCTCTTCAAACATTCGCTCAACCCCAATCAAATTCTACTTACTTATACGCAACTGGGAGGAAATGGTTTCGAATTATTGAGAAACTCCTACTGGCTGCGATAATACATCTCTTTTTCGTCTATCGGAGTATATGCTTCTTGCAAGATACAAAATGATGAGAATCAACAATAATAAGCTGACCACGAGAAACGTGCTTTTCAGGAAAACGTTCACATATAAATCGTCCGAGCTGACTAAGAAAAGGGTTTCTATCCATGAAGGAAAGAAGAATTCTTGAAATAAAGTGAAGCCGTTATGTACGATGTGAATCAAGATCGGAATGAATAAATTTTTTGTCTTCAAATAAATCAGTGAGGCAAGGATGCCAAAGATGAAAGTAGCTAGCATCTTTTCGGCTTGCATATGGATTGCTGCAAAAGCCAAACTCGAAATCAAGATACCGGCCCACATATTCGTTTTCTTGATGAGGCGGTTCAACAAAAGTCCCCGAAAAACGAATTCTTCAGCGATTGGTCCCGTTACCGTCGTCACCACCATAGAGACAATCAAAAATAGGACAGTTTCATTAGAGGGTTCAACGATAAATGGGTCTAATTGAAAGAAAGAATCTTCTATCACTAAATAAACCCAAAACGTTGTAAGTGAAAATGTATTGAAAATCAGCGCAATTGCTAGCACCGATAAGAATGAAGTATCAACATTTCTGTCTGAAACAACAGTCCGGAGCGGAGATTTATACCGATAAAAGTAATAGCCAAAGAACAGCAACGCAACCAATTCAAAAGAAACGAAATCTGAAATAATGCGTTTGTAGTTTTCAGGAATCTCATACAAGGATAAAATCCATTCCACTGCGAGAGCAAAGACAATCATTAAGACAACAAAAATCCGGATTTTCATTTCTTTAAACATCCAATTCCTCCTCGCAAGAGTAAACCTGATTGTATTCAGAAGCATCCAAGATTTCTTCTGTTTGCCCCCACATGGACAATTTGATTTTCAGATAAAAGGTTTTATCATTTGAACGAACATAAACCGCATAGTAGCCATCTTCTTCTCCATATATGCCAGCTCGGATATCGTTCAGGCAGTCGCCTCCATAAGTTTCTTCTATAAATGCAACGGACAATTCCTTCGCTTTCCATTCATAAAGAAGACCGTGCAAGCTGAAAATGAATCCCACAATAGAAATTATAAGAAATGCTATCGCAATACGTTTTTTCACCCGAACACCATCCTAATATATATATTTCGAAATTTCCTTATATGATTTATTCTAACATTTATTTACAGTTAAAAATTGAAAAAAACCATCCATTGCACAGTAACTTTTATTAGCTGCGCCGATACTTCTGTACAAAGGGAAGAATGAGTGAAAAAATAATTCCTAATGACACTACTAATAAAAAAGCGTAGCCATAAGCTAAATGCCACTGCCACCCTAAATAGAAACCAAAAAAGTACATCGGTAGAACAAGCACTACTGCTGTTACAATCTTGAAAGGAAAGTAATTCGGTGTTCAGTGCCGCATTGGCTGCATTGAATTGGTTTATACATAAAGGTATTTGATTTAAATATTTTGCCCCAGCTGAATCGATGATGGCATTTGACGCATTTCTGTAACCCCATGTCTTTTCCCTCCTCAATCAACCTGATAACTTCTTTTTTTCTAATACGCAAATGGGGGAGAAATGGTTTCTATTTACTTATAAATAAAAATTATTGACACTTTTAACTTAAAAGTTAATAATTCATTCAAGAGGTGATGAATTTTGGTATTCAATTCACAAGATTTTGGTGAACGATTGAAAGAAATACGCATTCAACACGGGCTTTCTATGTTGGCACTTGGGAAAGACATCGGTACTTCCGCTAGCCGCATCAAGAGTTGGGAAAGCGGTGAGAGCGTCCCTTCTGCAAACTGGATTGTGGCGATAGCTGAACGATTCAACATTTCAACTGATTTATTACTAATAAATAGTCCTTTAAAGCAATTGGAATGGTCAGAAGAAATGTACAAAATAAGCGAATCAGCCACAACTTTTAATTTCGTGAGTGAACCTGAAGAGCAAGTCTACTCTCAGTTAAACTCCTCAGCCAGTTCAAGTAGAACAGACGTTGAATGGGAAGACATCATGAACGGGACATCATCTCAAGATGACCTTTCTATAGAAGATTTATTTCCAGGGAAATCACAAAAACAACGATACCTGGACCAACTAACATCCCTATATTCTAAACTCACCACACAGGATTTAATGGAACTGTATACATTGGCGGAAGTGAAAGCAAGGAATAAACGATGATCAAACGAGTCGAATTTACAGTAGAAGTCACAAAACCAAATATTGTAGCACCTTCATCCTACAATCCAAATCCAGGACTAGGCTTAACAAAGCACAATCAATTGGAAAAGGTGCTGGGAAGCCTTACTCTCAACTACAAATAAAAGAGGGCTGGACCTTCAAAGGGGAATCCTTTTGTGAGGGAATGGGTGGATACGGAAAAGTGGAAGGCTGGAACATCGAAGATACCGACCAAGTCGAACCGATGAGTCTAGTTCAAGGAGATGGTTCGCCCTTCTCATACTTGCAAGGGGCAATGCTATACCGTGACATCGACGAATTCGGTCGTTTCTGGCACAGCACACAATGGGGAGTGGAAGAGTGTTGGATCAACATCTTGCCATGGAAAAAGGGATTATCCCTTACGAAGATGAAGAACTTGAAGAGGACCGATGGGCATTCACAGGAAAGAAACCTGTGAACTGGAATCCTAGCTATATCGAGAAAAAATGCGCTTGGGAATGTATCTCTAAGCGCATTTTTTTGACTGTCTTTATTTACTAAAGCATCCGTTAGTTCAATAAGGTATTTATGCGTATCATGGTCCTAAAGAGAATATGAATTTAACTTTTAGATCAAAGACTGTTCAATCTTTTAAATAAATAATAATGGTCAAAACCTTCTGGATAGTTTTCAAGTTTACCTAAAACTTCATAACCAAGTTTTTTATAAAAATCAGGGGCTTGAAAACTATAAGTCTCCAATCTAATTAAATTACACCCTTTTTCTATAGCTACTTTCTCTGCTTCCTTCATTAACTCTCTTCCTTGACCTTGTCCGCGTAACACGTCATCAATCCAAAGAATCTCAATGTGAAAGCATTTCCAATCTATATTCCCTAATATTCCACCTAATATGTTGTGATTGTCATCTTTAATAATAATATTTATTTTTTCTTCTTCAGTATAAGCAACTTGTTTTTTATTGTAATTGATTAGACTTTCTCTAACATATAATGCTTCCTTTTTATCATATCCAACATGAAGTTTTAAGTTTTCCATCTGGAATATTACCTCCTATAAACCAAATAATTAGTGTTTATAATTCAATTGTATCACCATTTAACAAGCTATCGCTGACAATAAAAAAACGCTAGATAATGCTGCGAATTATGGTCCGGAATGCATCAGAAAAAGCCAACAGATCACTGTTGACTTGAATAAGGATAATTTAGTTTATTAGTTTATGTAATTCATTACCTTAGATTATACTAATTAAAACCCCAATTCTTTTCCCCTTTTTTAGACATTTCGGTTTATCCCATCGGTTATTTCAGCTAATATTTGCAGATTTCCTTCTTCTAATATAGTTCTTAGGTCCCTCTCAAAACCCCATTTGTCAATAATATTGTATGACTATACAATTCAACTAATCCTTCCTATTTATTTACCTCATCTAGAGAACTTACTACCATTAGGAGCTTCCTCAGAAATAGAACCAAACCTTTAAGGAGGTGAAGACAAGCTCTGATTCTAGCAGTCTACTTCTTTCAGTAATCTTTTTGGGACTGAATAACTTCTTATTTTTACCTCACCATGATTTTTCTCAGCTTAGAATTATCCGCTAATTACCTTATGGAATAGGAGAATGTAAATGAAAAAGCTAACCATGAAGACGCTTCTAGTTGGATCGATTGCCGCTTCTATGCTATCAGGCTCCATTTTTCAAGTGAACGCACTTGGAGCATCTAGGAATGGGACGGTATTGGATAAATCAACTGTTGCAATGAGTAATAATGGGACCGGTGATCACGTAATTACGCTCATTACTGGTGATGTCGTAAAAGTTTCTACCCTTAAAAACGGGAAATATATCATCAATGTAGAGCCAGCTAATGAGGATGGGGATGGAGTCAGGGTCCTGACCTTTGGTGAGGATACTTTCGTATTCCCGAACTCTACCATGCCTTACCTGGCAGCAGGAAAACTCGATAAGGACTTATTTAATATTACGAAATTGATTGAATATGGGTATGATGACAAGAATCAGGCAGGATTGCCGGTTATCGTCGAATACGAAGAGACAAAGGCTAGATCTTTCTCCAAAAACATTGCTCCAAAAGGAGCGAAGAAGGTTCGGGATTTGGAAAGTATTAATGGTGCCGCACTTACTACCGACAAAATGAAAGCGGATACATTCTGGGAAGATGTCACAGTTCAAAGGGACAATAAAGAACCTGAAAAATCATCACTCTTTAAATATGGAGTAGAAAAAATTTGGCTGGATGGCCGTGTAGAAGCAGCCCTTCATCAAAGTGTCCCTCAAATTGGAGCACACACAGCATGGGAAGCAGGCTTTACAGGTGAAGGCGTCAAGGTTGCCGTGCTTGACTCTGGAATTGACCCTGGCCACCCGGACCTTGTCGATCAATTGGACGAAGCGGTGAGCTTTGTACCTGGCGAAGAAGTGAATGACGGAAATGGTCACGGAACACACGTTGCCTCCACTGTGCTTGGAACAGGTGCAGCTGATGGAAGATCCAAAGGCGTTGCTCCTGATGCACGCTTACTGGTAGGGAAAGTATTGAGTGATCAAGGATTTGGACAAGATTCTTGGATTATTGATGGAATGGAATGGGCATCTGAGAATGCAAAGATTGTCAATATGAGTCTTGGAACCAGCGAGCCAGGTGATGGCAAAGACCCTATGTCTCAAGCTGTAAATAGACTTAGTGAAGAGAATGGAACACTATTTGTTATCGCTGCCGGTAATAATGGAGCAGAAGGTTCTATCGGCTCTCCTGGTGCTGCAGATTCCGCTTTAACTATCGGGGCTGTGGACAAATCGGATCGGCTTGCATGGTTCTCTTCAATGGGGCCTCGCTATGGCGATATGGGTCTAAAACCTGACTTATCTGCTCCTGGTGTAGGGATTGTTGCAGCCCGTTCCCAATTTACATCTGGCAGTGGATATTACTCTAGAAAAGATGGTACATCCATGGCTTCACCACATGTCGCAGGTGCAGCAGCTATCCTTGCCGAAAAACATCCGGAATGGGACGGAAAAGCTTTAAAAGAAGCATTAATGAACACAACAACGAAGCTTGAAGGTTCCCAGCCTTATCAGGTGGGAACAGGACGGGTTGATATAGCTGCAGCCTTGGGAACACAGCTGAGAGCAACTAGCTCCGTATCATTCGGCTTCTTTAAATGGCCGAATGATCAAGCAGCCCCTGTTGAAAAAGTCGTTACCTATACAAATGATAGTGCCGAGGACATCACAATAGAGTTGGAAGCAACATTTACAAATGCAAAGGGTAAAGAAGCTCCATCTGGTATGTTAAACCTTTCTGAAAATACCATCACTGTTCCAGCCAATGGCACAGCGGACGTGAACGTAACACTTGATCCGACACTTGGCGAAACAGGTTCTCGTTATCAAGGATACTTAACAGCAAAAGCAAACGGAGAAGCTGTTGTACACACAACTATGGCGATGGTCAAGGAAGAGGAACGTTATACTCTTACACTAAATGCAACTGACCGTGACGGCTCTGCTGGACTGGCATATGTGGCAATATCCAGCGAGAAAATGGAGCCGTTTGTTTATGCTGTCAATGGTTCATCAGAACTTCGCCTGCCGCCAGGCACCTATTCAGCCATGTCCCTAATGGATGTGGACGTGAACACAGACCACGCTGGTGTAGCCCTTGTAGGTGACCCGGAAGTGGAACTGAACGGACCAAAAACAGTGGAACTCGATGCAAGAAAAGCAAAAGAAATATCTGTAGAGGTACCGAAGAAAACAGAGGCAAATTACCAACGTATGGAATATCACCGAACAATTGGTGATATGCCCCTGACTAGTCTCTATTTGATGCCGGTTTGGATTGATAAGATGTACGCTGTTCCAACAAAAGAAGTCAAAACCGGATATTTTGAGCAGCTCACTCGCTGGCGTTTAACAAAACCATTTCTGACCATTAACTTTAATGGAAAGGAACTGGATGATATTCCATTGGCTGGAAGTACATTGTTGGATGGAAAGTATAACTTATCCACTGTCTATGCTGGAAAAGGCAGTTCAGCTGACTTCGACCGCCTAAAAGCAAAAGGTAAAGCTGTTGTGGTCGATCGAAATGATGAAGTAACCCCTTCTCAACAAGCTGCTGTTGCTGCTGCTGCCGGGGCAAAGCTACTGATCATCGTCAACAATGAGGATAAAGAATTTAGTAAATATGCTGGTACTCCAGAGTACACAGACAACCCGATTGCTGTTGCTAGTATCAGCAAAAAAGAAGGCGACAAGCTTGTAAAAGCTGTACGTTCAGGAGATGTAAAACTGCAAGTAGAAGGAACAATCGATTCTCCATATGTATATGATCTTATGGATGTCCATAAAGGTTCTATACCAAAGGATTTAACCTATGCACCGAAGAATAAAGACCTAGCGACAATCGACAGTCGCTACAATTCCCACATTGAAACAGCAGGTGGAGAATTCCGATACGACTTGCGTCCGCATACATTTGGGGCTGTAGGCTTCCTGAAAAAGATATCATTACCAAGAGCCCGCACTGAGTATGTTTCGGCAATAGAGGACACAGGCTGGTATCACGAGGCAACTGTCTTAGATTCGAAATGGCAGATCCGTCAGCCATTGGCCACTTACACAAAAGGACAAAAATTAACAGAGAACTGGTTCTCTCCAGTTGTCCGTCCAAGCTTGGGTGAAGGTTACTGGGCTCCTGAGCGCCAAGGCAATCATCTAATGATCAATGTTCCTGCTTGGGCCGATGCAGGAACAGGAAACACAGGCGGTATTAACGATTATAATATATCTGTAAAAAATCAGACATCTAAATTGTACAAGGGTGATACATTAGTGAAGGAAGGTAAAAGCCAAGCGCTCTATGCAACAGATGTCGCACCAAAAGAACGTACGCAATTCCGCTTTGTTACGGACGCAAAACGTGACGCAGATCGCTGGAATACGTCGGTCCGCACTCATACTGAATGGACCTTCTGGACGGAAGCATCAGAGGATTGGAGATACGATCTTCCATTCCTAACTCTGGATTACAAGGTGGACACCGATGTAAATGGGGATGCATTGGCAAACCGTCCTACTAACCTTGAGCTGTCTGTCGGTAAAGTGGAAGGTGCAGTAGGATACGGAAACGTGAAGGATGCCACTCTGGAAGTTTCATTCAATGAAGGCGAATCGTGGAAAAAAGTGAAGCTTACAAAAGATGGCGACGCTTATGCCGCAACCATCCAAAATCCGATAAACGCAAAATCCGTTTCACTCAGAGCAAGCGCTTGGGATGATGAAGGAAACAAAATTACCCAAGAGATCATCAAGGCTTACGGATTAAGATAATTTTAGTGGAAGATGCCTGCTTTATATAGAGAAAGCAGGCGTCTTTTCTTTTGGTTAGTGAGGTGTGACCCGATGTGAAAAAGATAAATGATTAGGATTGTTAGAATAGGATATTTTGAGCACCCCATCCTAGCTCAGAAGGAAGCACAAACATTCTTTTCACCCCCGAACGATGCAAAAAACATAAAAATAGAGCGTTTTTTCCTCTTTACAAGTCCATTTTCTGACCAAAACTTAAAGCTTCAGCCATAAAAACGTAACCTCTCCATCAAACAAACTGATTATTTCTTCTGAACTTCTCCACAATTGCTCCAGCATAACGATTAGCATTGACCATATCATTGTTGGACATGTAGTAGTCAAATAATTTTACCGCATAAAACTCTTTCGCCATTACATAGCCCATTTTGTCAAAGTGGGGAAATGCCTTGTTCTCCAGATAGTGATAATACTGGTCATCCTCACCTAGAATGGAGTGATAATGCATCGTAAAGAGATGATGAAAGGTGGCGGCCGAAAAATTCCTGCATAACACGAGTCCCTCTTCTACAAGCTTTAGAAGCTTTTCCTTTGGCGTCTTCCCTTCTTTCGTCAAAGCGTTTATGTACCCCTCCAGCGAGGCGACATACTTGGGCTCCGAGGATTTGCGTGCATCCATCGACTTTTTGTAATATTCAGCAGCCTGCTTGAAATAGCCGTGCATCAAATTCAGATAGCCGAGGTTATGATGCAGCATCGCTTTTTGATGATCGAGCCCATAATCCCCTGTCATATCTATCAATCTATGATATTCACTGCTTAGAAAACGGTAATCCTTCGATTGCTCGAGCTGGATGAGCATCAGCATTTCAGCTTTAATGATACGGGAGAAGCTGCGAATTTTGGTGAAGAAGGCCAGTGCCTTATTCGCATTGAAAAAAGCTAGGACGCGAGAATTGAGCGAACTATAGGCAACAGCCAAGTCGTAATAATATTCCTGATTGGAGTATTGCTCCAGACTGATTTGACCTAGAAAAGAGATGGCACTGACATAGTCATACTTCACGGTCAGATGGAAAATCCCCTTTATGTGCAACAACATATTTTCCTCATAATTAGATAAACCTGTCCAAACATCCATCTCCTCTATTAGAGCCTGCGCTGATGTAAACTCACTAATAGACAAGTAGTATCTGGTGAGCACAAGGGTGTAGGATCGATAAAAATCCTGAATATATAAAAGGTTAATTCCATCAAGCTGCCTTTTTATACTATCCGCCTTTGTCTGCAGTTCCTTCACAATGGCATCATGCCACTCCTTTAATAAGGATTCCACCCTCCTGTAATTTAACACTTCCCTTTCCATATCAATTCCTAGTCTTTGAGATAATAATAGAATAGTTTCATCCGATACTTCTGTAAGCCCCCGTTCTATTTTACTGATATGAGTACTGGAGGAAATTCCTTCCCCTAGGTCCTTTTGCTTCATTTCTTGTTGTTCGCGATAGAATTTGATTATCTTTCCTTCCAGCATGATCCCCATCCCCTAAGCGTCTCCATCCCAATCTATTAACACAATTTGATTAGGATTAGGTCCACTATATTTTGTATATATAGAAATGTTTTCATGTGCCATTATAGTCCATCCATGTGAAATTGCATGAGTTTGTGTGTTCAAATTAAATGCTCCTTAAGCCATGACGGCATCTTTTTCTATTTAGTTTTTCTCCTTTTTCAATTCTCTATTAAAGGGGGATAGTCCTTCTTTAACTTAACTTGCATTATTAGTTGATGAAGAAACTTAGGACAACGTTTTAGCATTGAAGTAGTATATGTAGTAGGCTCTATATTTTTATATTTATCGTTTATTATTCTTTTTCAACCGGAAAATCTTTAGTTTTAAAGATTACAGCATTTAGCAATAACTTCGGTAGCGATATACAACCATAAATTGACAGAAAAAAGCCAACAGTATCTGTTGGCTTTTTTTAATATATCAACATTTTCACTCTTATTTCCCTTTTTCCATTCATTTCTTCAACTAAACGGCCCCGTTAGTTTAATAAGAAAAAATGCTTTACTCCTACTTGAAGTAAAGCACCCG
Source organism: Paenisporosarcina sp. FSL H8-0542 (assembly GCF_038632915.1). NCBI lineage: Bacteria > Bacillati > Bacillota > Bacilli > Caryophanales > Caryophanaceae > Paenisporosarcina > Paenisporosarcina sp. FSL H8-0542. Next base: position 3,394,360 of record NZ_CP152050.1, on the reverse strand, counting down.
TTAGTAAAAAAATATATTGCTTTAGTTAAAGACTTTTTATATATTTCGTAACATTCCCTATACAGCAACTTCCTTGAGGATTATTTACCTCACACCCGCATCTGTCCGCTTTTACATTTACTCGAATGTGTTCTAAAGGTTTAGGAGAAAGTTCTTGTTCTTCATATTTCTTAATTTTCTCTTTTGTCCAACTAAAGCAATAGCAAACTGGTACTGTGGGAGAATCATCTTTTTGATGCACAGATACCTTTACTTCTGACTTAAGGTACAATTTTTTCTCTGTATCAAAATAGACAACATCACAATCTTTCGTTGAACAAAAGTAATGAGTCAAACTCGGATTCAAAGAATCTAAAACTGATGGTTTAAGCATTGATTTCAACGTAATAATTTTCAACTTTTTCCCTTTGGTATTACAAGATGGACAAAACTCAGTATCATTACTTTCAGTAATTTGTTCTTTTGAAGCACAACAATCAGTCATTTCTACACCTTCCCTTTTAGCTCTCTGAACCAAATGCATCCTAATGCAACAAATAATCCGATCCAAGTTTATGCGCTGCACTTTTTAAAAAATCAAATCAGCTGTGTCTACTTTCGTTGTCTTTTTTTGACTGTCGGTAATTTTAATTTTCATGGGAGTTGAAGATAGGAAGGACATAACCACATTTCCAGTAATCTTCATGTTGTTCAGATTTCTTTATAAACGTTATGCTGAAAATTCCTCTTTTAACTTTACTCCGTAATACCGCATTGCTTTCAAATTTCCTTCGTATTCAAATATTTCTAGTTCGATTAAACAACGCAAGCGGTATTCGAGCCATGCTGCTCCTGTATATTGCTCCATCTGACATAAAACTTCGCCAATAACACGCGCAGCCTTTATAAAATCAGGATATTCAAGTTCTTCATTTAGTCTTTTTGCACAAGTAATGATTAAGTCATCATCTCTGGTTAGCACATAATTATGCCATAATTGGTGGTCTGCCCATGTGCGAAGTAAAGATTGGTCATTATTAAGAAGGTTCTTGCCTTCTTCGCATAAACTTGTTCGTCGAATGTCTTTTAGGGGATGTTGCTTATATTGCTCATAAAAAAAGGATAATTTCTCACTCGGAAGTTCGCCAGTTGTTCTCGGGTAATCTTCTTCATATGGATGCAAATCATACAATTTATGAAAAGCCGTATAAGTATTTATCACAAAGATTGTGTTCAACTTTCCTTTAAGCAGTGCAAGGACTATCCGTAGGCCTGTTTGTTCGTGTGCATTATTACAAGTCCAAATAACAATATCCTGAACTTGTGGAATGGCTTTGATTCTATCCACTGAATCAATCATTCCTAGCATAGTAACATCACGCTCATTGCCCTCATCCCGGTAACGCTCTTTAAACCAATGAAAACGTGCCTGCATTCCTTCTTTTGTATGTATATTTTTCACAGGACCAACAGATAAAATATTTGGTAATACAATGATTTCCTCAGTCTTTTCATAAGGTGTATTTCGAAACGCAGCACGTAAGCACCCAGCTGGTGATTCACCAAATAAAATATGTACCGTTTGTGCTTGAATCTTATCTATTTTCTTATTTCCACCCGTCATTAACGTTCTCTGCAATTCTTCTATCTTCTTCAATATCCGCACCCCTGTATTTTATAGTAACTAGAACTTCACTTGATTACTCAATTTATTTTATTTTCTTCTAAATTTTTCTCTCAAACCTTCTTATTGAAGTAAAGCCTCTGGTTGTTGAATAAGACTTCAGTTAGATTTATTTGCTTTTAAAAAACTCACCATTTCAATAAATGCTTTTTCTGTGGATTCTAAATTATATTTTGGAGAGTAAGGATCACTAAATCCGTGTTGTCCGGAATATTTATGTACCTCGATATTCTTTTTATCTAAAATTGATATTAACTCATCTACATTAAATGATGGTTCTTCATGCGGAAAGAAAAGCATAGTAGGACATCGAGGAGATATTTCCTCATAATTCCTAATACGCGAACCATAGTATCCAACTATTCCATCGACACACTCTTCTTCACTACACAACCAGGAAACAGTTGCCCCTACGCTAAATCCAATGATAAATATTTTTTTATAGTTGTTTTTAGCTTCTGATAATATATCTCTTATTTTATTTGAAGCGTCAGCGAAACCTATGTTCTCCATAAAATTACGATAAGCAACTTCCTCCTGAGAATAATCAAAAGGTGTTTCTCGTTTTAATAAATTTGGGCAAATGACATCAAAACAATCTTCGGATATAATTTCACAAAAACTCTTCATATGTTGGTTGATACCATAAATTTCGTGTATCACAATGATTAGAGTATCAGACTTATTTTGGATTTTAATCATGCTGTACCTCCCTCGGTAGTTAATACCACTTCTGTAATGTGTTTATCAACACCCCCATTAGATCATCAAGAAAATATGCTGCTTAAAGCAGCCAGATGATCTTTAACTAAAGCACCCGTTAGTTGGATAAGCCAGTGTTTTACTCTTGATTGTGAAACTCTACCCATACTTTATATCTATTAGGTTCATCTTCTGATGTAAAAACTCTTAGTTCTCTTGCAGTAGCTAATCTAAAAGCCATTGCACAAGCAATTTTATAATCCGTTGTAATATAACCATTAAAGTTTCTACCATAAATTTCATTCACCAATGAATCTGCCCATACATCAGCTTCAAGCATTGTTTCAAAAACTATATCTTCAACTAACCAATTAATATTCACAGAATTTCACTTCCTCATATTTCAATCCGTAATATATATACTTATTGGACGAACCTGCCCCGTTTTAGTTCAATAAGAAAAAATGCTTTACTTCTACTTGAAGTAAAGCACCCGTTAGTTTAAGCGTAATTTTTCACAATATTTCAGTGAAGAATAGAAATTCTCATTTATTTCTACTTCACAAAAAATGCGATAATACCTATAACAATACACAGAATCCCACCCAAAAATTGCCCTAATCCTGAAGCTTCTCCCATTAGTATAAAATTGAATAAGTTTTTAGTTTTTCGATTTTTTCCAAATAAACCATCGTCTGTTTTCATACGATAAAGACCCCAAACCGTTAAAACTATCCCAAAAATAAATAATATAAATATCATTTTCATTCCTCCGTTGTTTGTTTAATAAGTGTATCTTAATGAAATGGATTATTTGTCATCCTCATCGAAAATAAAAGTTTCTTCAATTGATAAATTAAAAACTGAAGCTATTTTATACGCAAGTAGCACAGATGGATTATACTTTTGTTTTTCTAATGAGATGATTGTTCTAGAAGATACACTTACTTTATCAGATAATTCTTGTTGCGTTATTCCAAATTCTAATCGCAATTCTTTTACTCTATTTTCCATAAATCCTCCTGATTAAAGAAAATGATTGTAATACTTTCTAGACCCCTTTTCAATAATTATTAAAGATATTAAGACAACAAATAATGCAGTATTTGTTGGGATTACCACAAAATTAGTTAAAAACATAAGAATAAAAATTTCGGATATCAGAATATACAAGGAAAAGCGAGCAACTTTTCCATCAATTAAAGCATCTCTTTCGTCATATTCCTTTGCTAATTCCTTTTCTAGTGATATATTCTTACGGGATTTAATGTAAGAAATTGTTGAGTACAACAAAATTATTCCACCTAAGAATACTATGATATAGCCAAAATTAAATCTTCCTGATGTATCGAAAATTATTTGAATGATTCCCAATATAATTAGCAAAGTTGAGACTACAAAACGCTGTATGAATAGATTTTTCAATTATACCTCTCCTAACCAACTTATTCTCCTGAAGTGAAGTTAACTTCATGTGAAGTTGATTTCATATTAACCTTTTTCAAAACAAATATCAATCATTAAATATTGGTTCTTTAAATGACGGACATGGAGTCGGAAGTGATCGATCATTTAATGAAAACAATTGATGGTTCATCAATGATGGGTTGTCATACAGTAATCACAGGATTAAGATCGGATGTCGTACGAAAAATGCTGACGCTGGGCCATCAAATTCGATAAAGACCCCAAAACATTTGGGACATTCCAACAAGCATTGAATATCTATTTAGTCAGTCCAGCTAACGTAGAAGCGAAACCATTACCGTAATAAGGAACGAGCTGAGCGAAGGAACATTTCGCACAGCTCTTTTTTAGGGAATTATTGGCTTATGTCGATTGTTTTGGTTAAATCAAAAGAGGAGTAAAAAGAATTTAAAGGATGAATGGGATTAAAGCGTATCGATATCGCCAGGTAGGATAAAAAGGGGCTACAACGAATGAAAAAAATTATGGTAATTGGTATTTCAGCAGGAGCAGGGAAGTCAACATTTGCCCGCAGATTAGGGGAAGCCTGGAACCTCCCCGTTTTTCATTTAGATACGCTATTTTGGAAGCCTAACTGGGTGGAAGCGTCTTTAGAGGAATTTTCAAAAGCCCAACAGGAAATCGTTACTCAAGATCAATGGATTGTGGAAGGGAATTACAGCAATACATTTGATATTCGTGCAGCACATGCCGATACCATTATCTATTTGGAACTTCCACTTCACGTGTGTCTCTACCGGGTCGTGAAGCGTTCTCTGATGAACCTGGGGAAAACCCGGCAGGATTTGGGGGAGGGGTGTAAGGACAAACTCGAATGGGCATTCATTAAGTTTATCCTCACGACTTACTATCCCCGAAAGCGAAATATGGACGAGCGTCTTCAAAGCTTCCAAGCAATAGGTCCGACCAAGAAAGTAATTACATTGAAGAGTAAAAAAGAAATTCAATCGTATTTGGATAATGTATGTAGCTACGTGCATCCGTAACTTCCTTACTAACTGAAGACAGCATTTTTGGACTACGAAAGAATAGTCACTCAGTTTACTAAAAAGAAGCACTGAAGATGCAATTTCAGCTGCTCTTCACTTTATGACGTATAAACGAGATCTCTGAAGACCCAAAATCAGTGATTTCCCCTAATAAGGTTCTTCTGGAAGGGGTATTAGAATATCCTTTAATGATAAGACTGAATATTCAATCAGTATTAAGCGGAGCAAAAGCGTTTCACATTACCGATGGGAAAGGGAGTGGAGAACGATGGAATGGTCCTACTGGAAAGTCATTATGAGATACGGCCACGTGGGCTTACGGAAAGAAGTAAGCGTAGCACGACACTTAATCAAGCCTGCAGATTTCACCTTACTGGATGTCATAACAGATGCCCAACACATGCCAGGAGTGAAAGCAAAGGGCATTTTATCGGCACGACGCATTACACAGGAAGCCTATATAATTGGGAGTCGTGAAGAAGCCGAGAATTTCTATTTGCAGAAGTTGAAAACGTTTAGTCGAATGACAAGTTGAGCATAGGGGTTATGTATCCGGGTTGCTATGGACAGCACCCGGCTGCACCATAACCGCATGAATGAAAGAGGGACGAATGAAGTGACCAGGTCACTTAATCGTCCCTCTTTTTCGTACTGGAAATTTACGATGCATCTGTCGCTCCCCAAGAACCTTTATTCACGAGTATCGGTCTTGGTGACGAAAGAAGGAACACTTACTCAATAAAAAGGAAGCAGCCAAGATGCAATTTCGGCTACTCTTTCACTATATCTACATTTCCATTATTTTTAATCCAAAGTTACGATTAAATCAGTTATGATAGAATTTGTGCTTTTTTAACGTAGATAATCAGGAGTGTAGAAAATGTCTAATAAAATACCAACAAATAACCTATCAATTACCCATCCCCATCTAGCAAAAGAATGGAACATAGAAAAGAACGATACTTTAAAACCTGAACATGTAACTCCTGGTTCAGGTAAGAAGGTTTGGTGGATTTGTTCAAAAAAACATGAATGGAATACATATGTTTATTCTAGAACGGGAAATAAATCTGGCTGTCCAACTTGTGCGAAAGAAAAGTTTGTGGAAGGTAAAAAAAATTATAGGCCACCATTTGAAAAAACGATTGCTTTTTTAAACCCAAAGCTTGCAGGCGAATGGGATTTTGAAAAAAATGGGGAACGAGGTCCTGATACCTATACAGAGGGGTCGAATAAAAAAGTTTGTTGGAAGTGTGCTGAGGGACACGAATGGGAAGCGGTCATAGCTACTAGAAAGAAAACGAACTGTCCTTACTGTTCTGGCCAAAGAGTAACGAGGGAGAAGTCTTTTGGATCCTTACACCCTCATCTTTTAAAGGAATGGCACCCTGAAAAGAACAACGAAAAAACAGCTTTTGATTTCATGCCTAATACCCATAAAAAAGCATGGTTTCTTTGTGAACACGGCCATGAATGGGAGGCCTATATTGCTAATCGTACAAAAGGAAAAGGCTGTCCTTATTGTTCGGGCCATAAGCCCACTAATGAAACCTCTCTTCTGGCCACAAATCCTAAGCTTTGTGAAGAATGGAATAGTGAAAAGAATGGAGATAAAATTCCCAATGACTTCAAGCCATTCTCGAACGAAAAAGTATGGTGGCGTTGTTCAAAAGGTCATGAATGGTCGGCAGCTATCTATAGTCGACAGGATGGAAGGGGTTGTCCAGATTGTTCAAGAAATTCCCAAACCTCCTTTCCTGAACAGGCAATCTTCTACTATATAAAGAAACTGTTTCCAGAAACAGAAAACCGGAAAAAATTAGAGTTTCTGGCTAATAACGCGGAAGCCGACATTTTTATTGATTCACTGAATCTCGCAATCGAATATGATGGCTACCATCATATGAATGAATTAGAGAGAGATGAGCGAAAAAATGTCTTGATGAAGGAAAATAACATTCAACTCATTAGGGTTCGCCAGTTTGTGGGTGACAGGAAATTGCCGAACATCGAGAACAGTGATTCCTTCGTAATCGAACATGATTACAACCATAAAAAAGGGTTAGACAAATGCATAGGAGAAATCCTTGCCTACCTTATTGAAAAATATTCCTTGGACGTAGCTAGTGTGGATGTCGACTCGAACAGAGATCGAGGAGAAATTCTTAAACAAATGAATGAAAATGAACGAAATCTCGAAATGCTATTTCCCCTAGTATCCGAAGAATGGCATCCAACTAAGAATAGTGCCCTTATGCCAAACCAAGTATCTCCATTTTCGCATCTGAAGGTTTGGTGGAGGTGCGAAAAAAATGACAAACATGAATGGGAAGCAACGATTGCGAATCGTGCTAATGGAAGAAAATGTCCTTACTGTTTAAACAGGAAAATAAATGAAACTAATTCTCTTATGGCTTTAGCACCTCAAATGGGTAAACAGTGGCATCCCACAAAGAATGGAGCTTTAAATCCGAATGAAATAGCCTTGAACTATGGAAAAAAGGTCTGGTGGCTATGTGAAAGGGGACATGAGTGGGAAACGACCCCTAATAACCGTGTAAACAGCAGTAACAATAGCAGATGTCCTCTTTGTTATAAGGAGGAAAGAAAATCATCAGTGTAACACTTTTGTTTATTTAGCTCTTTGAAATATGTAAACCTGTAACGGTTTGCTTGTTGTTCATTAAATCCTAAAACCTTCATGCAAATACAACACTAAAAAACCACTTCATCAGATGAATGATGAAGTGGTTTTTCAGTTGGATTCGACTATTGATACGGCTTTTTTCTCGAAATAAGTATGCAAACGATACTCGCAAATCTGTCGAGTCCATTCATAGACAATCAAGCGATCTTCTGGTGCGATATCGAAATTTAGCTTAAACAATTGGTTCTCAAAGGTGATTAAGTTTTTACTCGAACCACCCCACTTTGTCATCGGCATTCTTTGAATGAGTGATGCTACTTTGCGTTCGTTGTAAACTTCCAATTCCTTGCCTTGTTTATCACTGAAATCGATATTCATACGGTACGATTTGTCCGTCAGGTAATGATGAAAACACTTTGCTGTATCAATCGCTTGAATAGGTAAGAACCAGTCATCTTCCCCACGAGTAAGCATACCTCGGACCGGATTTCCACTTTTTTGCGATCAAAAAGAGAAACCGTTTTGACTTTCTTCATTTCCCCTGTTCGGCTATCTTTTTCGTATACACGATAGCCGATAATCTCATCATTTCGAACAGCATGCAAAGAAATATTAAAAGAAGTCGATGTCACAGTTGTCGGTGGTTCCGGCAATTCCTCTTTAAGGCTTGAATCCGAAAGCATTGAGAAACTTAATGCTTTCGGATTTAGTTTACATTTGTCAATTCACACGAAAATGTAAAGTTTTTGACTGTCATGCCTTTATAATAATCTATACAGAAATATTCTTTCTGTAGCTAATTCAAAGAACAAGCTTTTTCTTTTCATATTAAGTGCAGCTCTAAAAAAGCTCATAATAACTTCACACCTTTTGGATAAGATGGATAATATGTTACTAGAGTAAAGAATTATAGGGGGGCTCGCAGTGAATAGACTAACTATCATGGTAATTGATGATGAAGAAACAATGAGATCCTTGATTAAGACGTTCCTTAAAAGAGAAGGTTATAGTATTTCAGAGGCATCTAACGGGATGGATGCCTTTACTAAAATATCAAAAAAAGCACCTGACCTTATTCTGGTGGACATAATGATGCCGTATATGGACGGCTTCACGTTTGCGATGGAGTTGAAGAAAAAATTCGATATTCCTCTAATCTTCTTGTCTGCTAAAGGGGAGGAATGGGACAAAGTTCACGGTCTGAAACTTGGAGGTGATGACTACATCGTCAAACCCTTCCATGGAGAAGAACTGTTGGCTCGTATTGAATCCGTATTAAGAAGATCAACATATGCTACTCAAAACAACAATTCATTAAAGATTGGGCCGCTGGTTCTTGATTCTTTGGGATTTAAGGCATATGTCAACGATCGAGAGCTCTCATTGACACTAAAAGAATTTGATTTGTTATTCATGCTTGCTAAAAACAGTGGGAAAGTCTTTAAAAGAGAACAGCTATTACAAGCTATTTGGGGAGAAGACTATCAGGGGACCGGCAGGACGGTAGATACACACATTAAAACTTTGCGATTGAAGTTAACGGAAGATGCTAAACTCATACAGACCATTTGGAGTGTAGGTTATAAGTTTGAGGTAAGTGATTGAGAAAAATAGCAATGACATTAAGTCAGAAAGTATTATTGCTTATTAGTTTGTGTATCGTTTTTGTCCTTCTCTTTTCGTTTTTCTTCCTTCATTTCTTATACAAAGATTTATATATTACCAGCGTGAAAGAATCAGTTATCTATCAAGGAGAACGAACCGCTGCCCACTATCACTATGGCTCATTAAGTGACGAAATCATTGAAAAAATCCAATGGTACAATATTGTCTCCGAGTATGAGGTAATTGTAGTGGATGATTTAGAAGAACTATCCACTTACTTTCCATATAAGCTCAATTATGAAGCTTTGGTCAATGAAGAAGATAAAGAACTACTGCAACAGGGCCGTTATGTCATCAAGGATGGATATGTTGAGGAATTAAATCGAGAGATTGTCGGGGCGGTATTTCCTATACTTGCGGAGAAGAAACTAATCGGCTTTATTTATATTTATGTACCCTTGGCAGATTTGCAAGAAGTTTTTCAAGGAAGTATCCCCATCCTAATACTTGTAGGGAGTTTGTTTTTCATTGTTCTATTTATTGCGGTGAATCGTATTCATCACTCTCTATTTCAGCCACTTACAGATATTCAGAAACTTGCACTAGAGGTTTCCAATGGAAATTATTCATATCGTCTAAATTTTCTACATGACGATGAAATTGGAAAGCTCGCAAATGCATTTAATCGGATGAGTTCATCTCTTGAAGAACAAGAAGTTCGAAAAAAGGATTTTTTATCAAATGTTGTACATGAATTACGCACGCCTTTAACGTATATTGGCGGTTACACGCAAGTGTTGAAGGAGCAAATCTTTTCCTCACCAGAAGAAGCTCAGCATTATTTGTTGACCATCGAAAAAGAAACAGGTCGTTTAATTAAATTGATCCATGATTTAGTAGACCTCGATCATCTTCAAGAAAACATGTATCTACTTAATAAGGAACCAATTGCAATGGCGCAGTTATTTTTTGATACGCTTGATTTATTTCAAATTCACATGAATGAAAAAAACATACAGTTAAAAATGGATATTCAGGAAGAGGTAATTGGCAATGGAGACCCCAAGAGAATCCAGCAAATCTTTTATAATCTGCTAGATAATGCAATTAAGTATTCACATGAGTATGGAATTATCTCAGTAATTCTGACGGAAGAAAAGGAAATACTTCGTTTTAAAATTACTAATCAAGGGACCGAAATATCCACTAAAGACCTCCAACATGTTGGAGAACGATTTTTCAGAACCGACAAGGCACGAAGTAGATCCACAGGAGGGACAGGTCTTGGTATTTCCATTGTCAAAGAAATTGTCAGATTGCATGATGGATTGTTTTCGATAGAAAGTGATTCAAGACTTGGAACATCCGTAGTTATTGTATTACCTGTGCTCACATCATCCTGATATAGGCAGAATTTCATAAAAATCAAAGTGACCTTGGAATTGGAATTCTAAGGTCATTTTCTTGAATGTTACTTATTGGTCCCATATTTCACTCAAACTTCACTTTTATCCAATAAACTAATGATGTTGCTCATTTTCTACAAAATTGGAGGATAAGATAAAAGTGAAAAAAGGAAATTATAATCGTTTTTTGCGATGGCATTTTTATGCGGCGTTATTTATTACACCCTTATTGCTTACATTAACACTTAGTGGTATTGGCTATTTATTCTTTACCAATGTTGAAAATCAGCTGTATGATGATTTCTTCTTTGGCACAAGTGAGAAAACAGAAGAATTAACAATTGACCAAGGGATTTCCAATGCTGAAAATCTACATAAAGGATTTTCTGTATCGAAAGTTATTGTTTTAGATGGTTCTTATAACACGCGTTTAACAATGTCGGATGAAAATGGCGAGCAGAAATATGTGTTTTTAGATGACAACTACCAAATCGTTGGCAGTCAAAATGCTGAAAAAACGTTCTCGAATATTATGCGTAACATTCATAGTTCTCTATTGGTTGGTGGGGCGTTCGTTAACTATTTAGTAGAATTGGCAGCATGTTGGGCTATATTCCTTCTACTTTCAGGTGTTTACATGACAATTAAAGGGAAGGCATTGAAGAAAAAACAAAATCCGACGAATAGGCATATAAATAAAAAATGGCACTCATTGCTTGGGTCAGTGATTGTCATCCCAATGATTGTAATTATCTTTACAGGGTTGCCTTGGTCAGCATTTATGGGAAATTTCATTTATTCTGCTGCTCAGGAAAATCCGTCAATCGGCATTCCTACCTTAAAACAGCAGCCGCCTACTTCTGATCTGAGTGAAGTTCCTTGGGCTACTCGTAAAAATGAAGCTCCTTCATCAAACGATGCTCACGCTCATCATAGTAACATGTCAGATGGGTCTGGAATGACCGATGAAAGCAATATGAAGGTAAGTGTGCAACAACTCATGCAAAAGGTTGAAGAAGCGCATATCTCCAAACCGTATTCCATCGTCTATCCAATGAGTGAAGATGGTGTATTCACGGTATCAAAAGGGAGTAATACAGGAGTCACTGGTTTGGATGTACACCCAAATGATGAAATGACTACGTATTTTGATCAGTATAGCGGAAAACTCATTTCAGAAGTTAACTATGATGATTATGGCATCTTAACAAAGTGGTTTACATGGGGAATTCCATTGCATGAAGGGCATTTATTTGGCTGGCCAAACAAATTGATTAATTTAGTCGTATGCCTAGCCTTCGTATTTGTTATCATCTGGGGCTTTAAAACATGGCTATCTCGTAAAAAAGCAGGTCAATTCTCTGCACCAACGAGGGTTGCAAGCGGTGTGCCTATCGGCTTTATAGCATTATTGATTGTGTTAGGAATCATTATGCCACTGTTTGGTATTTCGTTAATCTTCGTTGTATGCATTGAGGGAATTATGTATCTCACCAAGAAACAAAAAACTACTTCCTAAACAAATTAACACGTAAGGAAAAAGCATCGAAAAATCACAGAGATTGATTTTTCGATGCTTTTATTTTGTTTTAGTGTAGCAAGAATGGAATAGACCACTCATCCAAATCTATGACATCACAAAGGATAGCATGATATCGATATCATGCATAAAAACACCATATTCCATATGTCTAACCTCACATAAATTTCACAACTATCATTTACCATTAAACTACATATAAAAGATGACTTGATTGGAGGTAAAGTATGAATAAAAATAGATACTTGATTATTGCGCTTGCACTAGTAATGCTTGCTGGTTGCAATCCCCAAAAAACATTTCAAATGGAATCATTTGCATTTACGAACCAAAATGAAGAGGAATTCGGAACGGAAGAGTTAAAAGGTAAAGTTTGGATTGCGGATTTCATCTTTACTAGTTGTGATACTATCTGTCCGCCAATGACAGCGAGTATGGCAACATTGCAAGAGAAATTCAGAGAAGAAGAAATAAATGTTGAATTCGTTTCGTTCAGCGTGGATCCAACAGTAGATACTCCTCAAAAACTGAACAACTATTTAAAGAATTTTACAGACGACGATTCGAATTGGAATATGCTCACAGGCTATTCCCAAGAAGAAATTGAAATATTTGCACGTGATGAGTTCCAAACGCTTGTCCAGAAACCGGAGACATCAAATCAGGTCATTCATGGATCTGACTTCTTTTTAGTTGATCAGAATGGGGAAATTGTAGGTACCTACAGCTTTATTCAAGGGGATAGTACGGATGAATTAATAAAAGATGTTAACAGGTTATTTTAATGAAGTAATACGGAGAAATATGGAATAGTGACAATGTGGTAGTAGAATTTGTGATTGTATATTAATTTTATTATCACGTTTCTTTCGACTGCGTAACAAAAAGATAAGAATATAACACAAATTCTTTTGGTACCATTCTTTGCCAATTTAATTAATTGCAAGGTCTTTTCTACATCTAAACTTTACGTAAAGGAGCCTGACTCATGAAACATACTTATTCATTTATCCTGCTGCTAACTGCAATTGTAGTTCTATCTGCATGCGGGAATAACATTGCTGTTAAAGAGACCGAACAACTCGTTCCCGAACCCGTTTTAGCTGATCTCGCTGTCCCTGTGAAGGCGGAAGTCGGACATGAGATTGAATTCTCTGTCCGCGTTTCACAGGATGACGAAATAGTAACGGATGCTGATGAAGTGAAGTTTGAAGTTCTGAATGAGACTTCCGGGGAAAAGACGATGATTGCAGCTGAATTTAAAGCTGGCGAATATTCTACAACTTTCACTTTTGAAAGAGGTGGATCGTATTCGATTACTTCCCATGTGACAGCACGTGATATGCATACAATGCCTTCGAAAGTAATTGAAGTAGTCGGTGGGGAAGACAAAACAATATCTCCAGGAGTGTCGTGTTCAGAAAAGGACGAGTTTGGGAACATAAAAGGCAAAATTTGATTTTCTATTTTATACTGTCAAAAAACTAGCAGTAGCTGAATCAACATCTTCAGCTGCTTTTTTTATTCAAAAAAACCTTCCTATATATCCCACTTTATTTATCCTCACAAACCAGTAACATTATATTAAGTGGCAAGTATTTTTAAACATATAGAAGGTGAAGACGATGAATGACAAAATGACTGAGTATATAATAGGCAGGCTAACTACTTTATATCCAGATAGGATGGTCATTTCACTTCATAAAAAGGATAACCACTTGTACAGGTTGGCAAAGGAAAAGGCTGAAATACAAGGGGTGAAACTGAATGATTGGTTGGCATCTAATGGTTTTACTCAAGTACGTAAGCCAAATGAATCAAAGAATGCAACCTTTGATAGCTTTATTGAGGAACTCCAAGCTACTTTCCCGGATAGAATTGTTCTGAAGTTAAGTACCGACCATCCTGTCTTATATCGACGTTTGTTTTATGCGTCACGTACAAAAGGAATGAATGTAGAGTCGTTCGTTGAGTCGATGGGGTTTTACTACAATCGTATCCCGGCAGGGTCGATAGTTGTTCCAGATGGGAATAATGTTTATGATGTGAAAACCATGGAAAAGTTAATGAATGAATTTGGCGTTAAGCAGACAGAGTGGGCAGAGTTGTTCGGAGTGAGTCGTCAAGCAATCGGTTCACTATTGAAGCGTAGACGTAAATCTAATGCCAGTTGGGTTGAAGAGGATTTGACGGAGGAAGAGGAAAACATTTTCCTTGAAATGATTAATCGATTTGAGGTTTCAAATGACTCTACAAATACAAAGTATCGCATCTATTCTAATGAGAATGAGCGATTTGTTTTTCTAGTTAATAATAATCGACACATGAAAGTAGTCTTCAATGGCACTGTCGAGTTGCAAAAGGCTCTCAAACGCCAGTTATATCATGTGTTTCAACCATATGATTTGGAAAGATTAAAACAACTACTCGAAAGTGCTTTAAAAGACGGTCATGAAGAAAGAGGTATGGACGATAATGAGATGCGCCTCATTCGAGAATTGACACAAGGGAAAACACATGGCTTTAATCATGAAAAACTTTTAGAACACTTTGGAATTCAACATCTTCGAATAATCGACCGTCGTTTTATTGGAGATGATGAAATTCTTGATATCTTGAAATCGTTTTATGATGAGGAGCTAGGCACTGTCAAAATTCCCTTGAGCTCAAACCAATATTCTCGTATCGTTATGTTAGCAAAAAACCGAGGATTCTCTTTGAAAGATTTCATTGAGCATTTCGGGCTCCCCTATAAGCGCATTCCACAGACGAATACATTGGAAAAATACCGTTCATTACTAATTCAAACATATGCTGTGGCGCCTGGAGAGGTTTACATTAGCTCATATGATCCTTTTTATAGCGCACTATCTCTACAAGGTTACAAAAAAGAAATGAATTTAACGGATTATTTATGGGATACTTATGGGTTAAAGAGGGTTTTATACGAAAACTTGCCTGAAGGCTATAAACCGTATGACTGGCGAAATTACATAGTGGATATTGATAAAGAAGAAGAGTTTATATCATTCATTGAGAATCATTATATAATAAAAGATAATTTTATTTTCATCCCGAGTAATTCCATTTTCTATGCCAAACTCTATTTCTATGGTGTGAGATTCGAACGAACCGTTACAGAATTGATTGAGTCATGGGGCTTCGAACGAATCTACAATCCTCCTGAAGATTTTGTAGCAGAAGAAGTCGATCCTAATGTGGCATTGGATGTTCGAGAAGATTTACTTTCAAGGTTAAAGAATGTTCAAAGCACACTTGGAAAGACTCAAGTAGTTGAAGAAAAACGGAATAGAAGTCGTGAGTTGGTGAAGTTGTTGAAAGAGCTATATCTAGATCGTTGCCAACTTTGTGAGGCTTCGGACGGGGTACCCGTCATTCGGATGGAGAATGGGCGGGAGTATGTCGAAGTTCATCATATAATCCAACTCTCAACAGCAACATCTACAAACGATGAATCCGATCTGCCGCTGGATTCTTATCAAAATGTCATTGTTGTTTGCCCTCACCATCATAAAGTTTTGCACTATGAAAACGGTGGTTATGAAGATTTGAATTGGAATGATGATGTGCCACAATTTAAGAATAAGAAAGGCATACTTAAAATTCATACAAATTATCATTTAGAACCAAGATTTTAAGTGTGGAATTTTAGTTTATTTTTAATGCGACAGATTCCTTATATTTAAGATTCCGACTGAAATCAGCTTCAGTCGGTTTTTTAATATAGAGGCAGGAGAATCTGGTAATTATGCATATATCGATGGAAATCATTCTTCTTTGTTAATCTATATCCTGTCGGTGATAGGCAATATGAATAATGCGTTTAATACTATCGATTGGATTTGAGATATTCAGTTTTTCAATAGGTATATACACCTCATGTTTTTTAAGAAGGTGTTTTCTAATTGTACTGATATCGAAATCTAACTCTACTTGAACTTCTTTCTGATGTTCCTTTCCTAATAGAGTTACAGGATTTCCGGGGTCTACATGTAACACTAGTGACTGATAAGATTTGCCCCCATGTAAGGTAGCAAATTTATATCTCTGTTCTTTCCTTTTGTATCCTATAGATGGCCCTTCTGCACTGTCATCTTATTCTGTTCCAGGGAGTTGAACAAGGTACTTATGTATTGCTTCTGCAACTGATGGATTATTGAAGAAACAGCTTTTATTAGTCATTAAAATCATCCTTAGATTTTTATATTTAAGTGATTATGTTTTTACGGCGTATATTAATTGCTTTACTTCTCTAATCAGAAAAGTAAAACAATTAATACATGTAATATGTTACCATTACCAGTGAAGAAGTACGATGAAAAATAGAAGATTTGCCACTAAGGGGTTTACTAGATAAAACAAACCTTAATGAAATTAAAATGCGCAAGCTTGTTAAGGGAGATTACAAGTAAGCTATTCATATTAATTTTTAATGGAATGGGTAGATATGGCGATTTAGAAAGGCCTGCTTAAAATTCATACAAATTATAATTTTAGAGCCTAGAATATAATATTTAGAATATGTAGCTCAAAGACTATTGATTCTGCTTAATTTAAGAAACCGACTGAAAAATACTTCAGTCGGTTTTTAATATGGAATTAACTCTAATGTGATTCATCTCTGGATTTCTAAATTACTTAATGCCCGTTTAATTCGCTCATTCAGTTCCTGGTACTCAGTATTTTCATACAACTGCATCATGGCCTGACTGATTGTCTCTTTTGACTCCCAATTAGATAAAGGAAGGAAACTGGTATAAATGCCAGTGTATTTTTTACCGTCCTCGAAGGATATGTCGCGAATTAGTATGCCTTCATTTTGGAGAGCTTGTAAAAGTTCCACACGTTTTTCCTGAAGGAGTGGGCCAACTTCGACTTTTAACATGAGGCGGTTATTGCTGTTTGCAAACCAGGCAATCAATCCTCTATCGAGCCACCATTTTTGTCGTAAGTCTTCACGGTTATGTGCTGCTGCCCATTCTTTTTCAACGAACGAAGGGAGACGATGATGAGCGGTGAAGTGGTCGCTTTCCATTCCTTTAGAAGCTGCAAAGGATTTGAAGGCTTCGGACATAATGCTATTGCCGACTTTGACGATATAATCGATGGCTTCCTTGTTTTCCATGTATAGTTTTTTCAAGACCTCTTCGTCCACTGTTGCAGTTGCAATCAATTGATGATTCACTGCTTTCATGGAAGATTTTTTATTGACGGAAGTATATAGCAGGTCAACTGCATCTTTATGGTCTTGATAAATGGATAAGGCAGATTGGTTTAGTTCTTCGTTCTCCTCCAATTGATCTGCCAATACTTCTATGTAGTAAGAAATGAATGAGTACACTTCGTCGTTCATAAAGGCCTCGTTCAAAACCACATAATCCTTCAACGTACTTAATATATTCCTATAAGTAAGCATTAAATATTTGTCTTCAGATGGAGGGTCTTCCAACATTGTTAAATATATAGGAACAATCGTATAGCCCTCGAATTTTTCGTTAACAAACGCTAAGTAATTTTTCAATTGATTAAAAGATTCTTTTGACCAAAACTTATTTTCAATAAGAATTACGGTTTTATTGCTTTCAGACACAGCCAAAATATCGATCCGTTGATCAATTGACGTCAGGAGTTCTTTGTGGACAATGACATCCTGAAAATTGAGGTTGACCAAATTCAATGGATTAAGATGGGCAAGTTTGTTCGTATCCTCCAGATTATTTGGATGGACGAAAGCTTTTGCTAGAAGTTTCTTTAAAAAGAAATCTCCTAGATTATGATTCCCTTTAGGATTCAACATCCACACCAAGAAATTCGAATGACGTATTTCAAATTGATCCACCGATAATATCTTAAATGGATTAAATCTCTTAAAATGATTGTTCAATTTGGCGAATTCTATGGAATCTTCAAGTAACGTTAAAAGTTGTTGTGCATGTTGTGTCAAAAGGCTACCTCCAGAGTTAATGATTATAAATTATTTTACTATATGAATCTCATAATTACCCTAGGAACTGACACAAAATTGAGGGTCTTTGAAGTTATAGACAAGAATCGACAAAAGTTTCTAGATTTCACAATTATAATAGAGGGAAAGTTTGGGGAATTGTCGGGAGGTGTAAAATGAATTCGATTGCAAAGTTGGTCGGGTCTATTGTTGGCATTTACATAGTGTTTAATCTAGTATTTGTAGGTTTTCAATACTTTAGTGAAAAGCAAGAGCATGACCGAATGCGTATGTTAAAAAGATTGATGGATTCATAAACTACGGAACTTAAATCAACAGAAGTAGCATTAAAAGAAAAGGAAATGAATGTGACAACATATTTTCAAGATTTGGAACTAAGCTCACAGAAATGAATAGGTTGGCAAAACAGTTTCCAAAATGGAATGCCGGTTACGATTTATTCAGATTACCAACAACGCTATCAAGCATACCAGCAGGATTCAGGGAACTATAAAGTGATGGTCGCGGATATAGAGGCTTATCGGAAAAATTATGAGAATTTGATTGAGTTACACAATGGTACTGTAGCAGAGTACAACGAATTAAATGAGCAGGTTGGTGAAACATGGTTTATCGTGCCAGGGTTCCGATCGAAACCCTAACGAATTTTGTAAAACTAAACGAAAGAGGGATATAAATGTTTGGGTTTTTTAAAAAGCCTTGTGCAATTTGTAAACGAAAAATCAGTCCATTATTGAAATATCGCAATGATCGCAATGAGGTATTGAACGTCTGTATTGCTTGTAGCGAGTATGCAGAGCGAAGGGCTTATCGGAAAGTTAAGTAGGTCGTAAAGAGTCGAAGTGATAAACAAAATTTAAAATAGGGGTGTAAATATGATTAAAGAAGTACTGTATGCATACCACAATGAAACAACAAATGTGGATAATCATCGTTTTAAGTCTTGGGAACACTGTTATGATTTCTTTAAGCAAAACCGACAAAACTTCGACGACGATAAAGTTGTAGATCATGCGTGTTTACATCTCGCTTTCTATTTGGCTAGCTGGGGAATGTTAAGAAATTCATTTTTATTGCAAAGAGATTATTTAATACATAAGCCATTCATTGAAAATATAGTTAGAAAAGAAAAGTACAAAATTTTGTTAGCTGGTAATGAATTGGACTTCCATCGACATCAGGACATAGAAATACTTGAACAATTAATAGCTGATACAAGAGCCATTTATCAACCGTTTCTATATGAATCTAAGAAAGAGGAAGTGTCTCATCTTGAAATCACGGATACATTGACCTCGAAAATACTTTTAGGTGTGTTTGGTGTGATTCCAGCTTACGATCGTTTTTTTAGGGAGGCAGCACGGTTGCATGGGATGTCTGGCCAATTCAACCAACGTTCATTTTTGCAGTTACAATCCTTTTTCAATTATTATCAATTCGAGTTTGAAGGATTTATTGAGGAAACCTCAACCGAACACATGAAATATACTCCAATGAAAACAATTGATATGTACTTTTGGAAAGTCACTGAAATCTTATCTGCCAAAAAAGGTAGTCAGATGATTGAACGTTTAATCAATTTTTCAAGTGAGTTTCGCCTTCAAGATTCAATCAAACGAGTTGTTATAAAGCAGTCTTCTGATAGCAAAACAAGTACACAAGACATAAGAAATTTTATCATTGAAATTCTACAAGCTGAAAAAGCATCGGGAGAAGAATCTGCTGATATATGCTCGAGAGATGTCCATAAAGCGATGAATCTTAAAAATAGTTATCCTTCCGTGTGCGGAGCTATGGCTAGCCTTGAGTTATTCCCATATGAAGTGATTTATGCTCCTCCGAGTGGAAAAAGTAGTACGGTGACATATCGCTATAAATTATAGTGACAACGATTGACAAACAATATCCTCAATGGAGGTAATAATTTGAAAGTGAATTTAATGAAGTTATTTGACGGCTATGTAAGGAACTATCACACATTTAATTTGACGGTCCATCATGGGAAACATTCGTTTACCATGACAGAGATTGAATACTTTTCGAGATTGGGTTCGATGTTAGGATTTTCACCTTTTACCGAGGATACAATTAACGGGACAAATCGAGCTATGGATTTGACATGGTGGGATAACGGTGACGAAACGGGTTGGACTGACTTCATCTTGCATTTAGAACGTGAGAACTACTTCGGTAAGGATGAAGAAACGTTGAATAAGCTTTTCTGTGAACGTGAAATCATTCCTGAACATGTTATTGGAATCCTGAATGTCAGAAGTACTGATAGGATCAATGAGCTTTTAGAACGTGCAACTGAATTGTGTAAGATAAAGGGTGCGTTATTGATATTTAAAACAAACTCCACTGGCAAGAATCAGTTATATTTCGATGAGGTTCATGCTTACCATCTTCAATATAACAAAAAGGTGAAGATGAAAAAGAAAGTCGCATATGTTTCTGATATTGCGGGCACTTTGTTTATGCATTATGAAAATGAGAAGAAAGCGATTTCTAGATAAAAGAAATCGTATGTAAAGAAGGAGTACTTAGCATGATCAGTTATGAGATGAAAAAATCAATATTCGCTTCCTTTACCGAATTGAAAGAAAAAGAGTCTAGTCGCAATCGTATTGATTATGTATATCCACAAAGCGCAAAAAGAGCTAAAATACTGGCTACTAAAATTTACCCAAGTGGTAATGGGTATGTTATCGGTAAGTTTATGCAGGATGAACTAATTCATTCAAAAGGTTATCAAGTTGATTCGCGTGGTTGGATTAACATTAAAAATTTTTCTCGGGAAGAGTTACAAGAAGTAATCTCTTTTGCAATAAAGTCTCTTAACAATGGGATGAATGATTTCCAGGCAAGAACTCCAAAACCAAAAACTGAATCTTTAAAAGAACCGATAACTGAAATTGGTAAAATTCCATCTAAACATTTAGTTGAATCCTGTTTATATAATTGGCTAGGATATGGACAAGTCAATTCACCTATATGGTTTATGGGAATGGAAGAAGGAGGAGCGGAAGTCTGGAGAAATAAGACTCTTACATTAGATGAAAGTCTGGAATGTCGATCCAACTTCAACCTGCAAATGGATTTCCAATACGTATGGGAAAATCTTTATGGTGTACCTTTAGATTCATTTAAAGGGCCAACCGTTTGGCGATTTATTGCAGCGTTTTTATTGGAGTTGGAATCAGAACAAGTGGATGCAACTTCAATAAATGACTTTCTTTTTATCTCAAAAAAGCTAGGTAGAAATGAATCAAATCATTTCTTGGCTGAACTCATGCCTTTACCAAAACCTTCACGAGCAAATATTCAACCATACCAAAACATTTGGAACACTGTACGAGCTTATGAAAAAGACGTAAAAGAGAAGAGATTTGATTTGATAAAAGAAGTCCTTATCAAAAATTCCGAAGTGCAGTTGATTGTTTCATATGATCGTTCTTTAACCGAAATGATTTTTAATCATTTTCAAATTAACATTGAAAAGGCTAGGAGTTGGAAAGTTAACACGGAACAGTATCACTTGCATAAGTTTAATCTAATTGGGAAACGAACAATATATCTGCTTGTCACACCTTTTTTTGGTAATGGTCGAGTAAGTTATGAGGGGATAAGTAAAGCTACAAAAGAAGTTAAGAATATAATCATTGAGTAACATTTTTGTAATTGTTAACGTCTTTGAACGAATAGGTTTAATAGATATAGGAGTGTGACATATGAAAAACGACCGTACACTAATGCTTTATTTCCCAGATGCAAGTAGCGCATCATCTCTAAGAATATTTCAAGACCCAACAAGTCAAATTCGAGGATTTTACTTTACTAAAAGCCAATTGAGCAAAGTTGAATCCCTTGAGTATGCTAACAATCATGCTGTATATTTCTTGTTTTCAGATTCAGATGAATCAAGTGTGTATGTAGGACAATCCGTGAATGGTATTATGCGCATTAAATCACATTTACGCGAGAAAGACTTTTGGCAGTTTGGAATACTTTTTGTTACTGATAATAATAGTTTTGATAAATTGAGTATTGATTATTTAGAGTATTATTTTATTCAAGCGTTTTCAAAAACGCAGTACAGTTTAGAAAATCGCGACTTACGGACAATTGCCCCGAATGTAAACGTTTTTAACCAATCAACACTCAATTCATTTGCAAAACAGATTCAGTTTTTACTTGAAGCGATGGGGATTTCATTTAATCCAGTCTCTTCTATGGTATATAACCAACAAGAAGACAGTGAAATATTTAATGCACGCCCTCCGCATAAGGCATCAATTCGTCTGGTGGATGGGAAGTTCATACTTCAATCTAATTCTGAAATTAAAGTTCCATTAGAACGCACAAAAGATTGGAATGATGGTGGCACATTCTATCAGCGTTCGCTTAGACGATATAATCAATTGATAGAATCGGGCAAAGCAATCAAAATCGATGAAATGACAGCAAAGCTGATAGATGATGTAGAATTTAATAGCCCAAGCACTCCCGCGGAACTATGTTCTGGTCAATCTCAAAATGGATGGATATTTTGGATTGGACTAGATGATAAGCGAAAGAAAGAAAGTTAAGAGGTGAGAATTCTTACCTCCGGGCACGAGATTACTACTATTCTTGAGAGGTTAATATTATGAGGAAAGTTGGTTTGTAATGAAAATCCAAGATATTGAAGCAGTATTCATAGACCGGGACGGGACCATTGGTGGCACTGGTCATTTTATTCACCCTTCTAATTTTCAACCTTACTCATTTACGGAAGAAGCTTTATCTCTTTTAAAAGAGCGTGGAATAAAAACGATTGCGTTAACGAATCAACATCGAATAAGCAAAGGACAGGCATCCATTGAGGAATTTCAAAAAGAGTTTTATACATTTGGATTTACAGATGCTTTTATTTGTCCACATAGTGAAGAAGATGAGTGTGGCTGTAATAAGCCTAAACCAGGCATGCTACTTGAAGCAGCAAAAATACATAAACTAGATTTGAAGAATTGTGTCGTTATTGGAGATGTTGGATCCACTGATATGTTAGCTGCCCATGCAGTAGGGGCAACCAAGATATTGGTGTTAACAGGATGGGGTAAATCTTCTTTAGATGATCAGCGGTATAGATGGGAAGAGATTGAACCAGATTTCATAGCTGAGAACTTATTGGAGGCAGTAAAAGGAATCTTAGGAATTACGAGTAATGGGGTAGCTTCTATATAAGAATTTTACTAGCAGCCGTTCGGAAGAGATTTTCGATTCCTTTATTAGCCCAAAATCAAATTATATTTAGGTGATTTCTTCTTCAGTTATTAACTCAAAAGGAAATCCATATAGTAATAGATGAATAGTTGCAGGAGTTGTTAACGCGAGTCCTGTATAGTTGAAAGCATTTTAGGAGATGAAAAAATGAACATTTTTCATTATCAGGGACAAGAAGAAGATCACTATACAAATATCCTAATGAATATTTTGGAGTATAATGATAAATTAATTCTACCGCAGTTTATTAAGGGTTTGATAGGTCTGCAAGCTTTGAATTTTCAATTTTCTTCATTATCAATAAATACTCGAAGAAAATTTTGTCCCGAACCAACAAAGCCGCACGAATTCATCATCGGTATTGCACCCTATAAAAGTGGAGTAATACATTCTGAACTTGAAGACAATTCTGGTTCCATACCAGATGCATGGATATGTGGAGAAAATTTTAATTTACTTTTTGAATTTAAAATAAGAGGAACATTAGATGAAGGACAAATTTCAGCCCATAAAAGATTAATAAAAAAAGAAGATATTCAAGTCATTCGTCTTAGCTGGGATAATGTCTTTCATTCTTTAGAGGCAATTAATACTGATGATTTAGTTCTTCTTTTTCTTGTGGAAAATTTCTTAGAACTTAAGTTTAAATTTCAATCCAAAAGACGTTCCTCTGGAATGCCAAAAGAAATAATTAGTGGAATCAATAGGAGTAATGATTTTTACTTTAGAATTACGGGAAGCAGAGCATATAAACCTTATAAAGTTGAGATGATTTATAATGGAAAGGCAAAAATGATTCGAGATGACCTATCGGGTATTACTGTTGCTCGGAAATATATTGCACAATATGTGCATCAAAATAAAGATTCACTTCCTCTGGATTATCAGGGTGATGTCACTGAGATTACTGACTATTGTGTTGCACCAGGACGAGCCGAGAAATTAAATAAATGGAATCAATGGAGATTAGGGTCATATTTAAATCCAAAAGGGTGAAATGACCATTTAAGAGGATTTTATTTAGACAAACTTCCACGTAACGTAGTATTTTTGAATCATAAGTTTGCTAAAGGAAAGAGAACCAAGCGGAGTGATTACTCGGCTGGGTTCTCTCGTTTTCTTGGTTTTCATGTAGCGAGCATCTGAAATGGCATCGAATCTAGACCGAGGACAGTAACTTATAATTATTTATTTGGCTTTCAACACGCCGCTTTTGACCAAATTTATCAAGGCACCCTTGTTTTTAAATCTAAAGTATACGCTTAACCTTTTTAAATCTGTTTGTGTTAAAGTCGAGGGACTAACATTTAATATATATTCATTATCTAATTTTTGAATCAATGTTTTTGCGAAATCAATTTGTTTAAGTGTCAGTGGTTTATCATCATTCGGGTCATTAGTAGCTACAGACTCTTTTTTCACTTCTGCTTGAGGAATGAGTGTTTGATTAATATCCGGTGTATATTTACCAGCCCTAATCCAAGAGATATCTTCTTTAGTTAATAAAAACCATTCTCCTTCTAAGCGTTTACTGGAAAAGTGCTTATGAAATGCAACTTCTGTTTGATGGTAATTAGCAGTTTTGATAAGATAGATAAGTTTATTCTCAAAAGGTAATTTCACGCCAAAAAGATTCATGCGTCTTTCGATGTGTTTGGTTTTCCCAATTTTAAATGTCCCATTCATGTGCTCTTGAACAAAATAAATGTATCCTGGAGCTACCCCTGTAGTCATTGGGGAATTTATTATATCCTCTAACTCTTTTTGATTTGATTCAAAAAGATAGATCTTATGAGTTTGGAAATTAGAAGGAATAGTTTTTGTTTTATCAAAAGAGTTGTTTGGCATTATTTTATTTAGAAAACTTTTGAGCATTTAGATAACCTCCAACATTTAAACCTATTTATGACAGTCAATAAAACTAGTATATATTAAAAGTAGTTCTTTTTGATAAAATTAAGAAAATAATGTAAAAAGCACAATTTTTGGATGCTAATAAATTATCTCAAAGTAGTTTCTTTTAATCGATTGTTCCAAATCAAGACGCTCTCCCGAAAGGTGGAATTCAAATCACTTATTTGCCATCGGAGTGCAGAAAAAAAGATACCAATTTGTGAAAGAAGTAAAAACGCTATAACATAAATACTAGAAACTCGATAAAGGAGAGAAGAGCGTTGAGCCCAACCAAAAACTTATCAACTGAAGAACAAAACAAATTACTCGAAACACTACAGAAACGCTTTGAAAAACACACGGAACGTCATGAAGGAGTCAACTGGCAGGACGTGCAAACCAAGCTAGAAGACAGTCTGGAAAAGCTTTGGTCCCTAAACGAAATGGAACGAACTGGCGGGGAACCGGATGTCATCGGCTACGATGAAGAAGCTGTCGAATATCTTTTCTGCGACTGCGCCAAAGAAAGTCCGAAAGAGCGCAGAAGTCTATGCTACGACCGTGCAGCCCTCGAAGCACGCAAAAAATTCAAACCTGAAAACTCCGTGGTAGACGTAGCGGCGGAAATGGGAATTGAATTGTTAACCGAAGAACGGTACCGACACCTCCAGACGCTTGGTGAATTCGACACCAAGACATCCAGTTGGATCCAAACGCCAGACGATATCCGCAAACTCGGCGGCGCACTGTTCTGTGATCGTCGCTATGACACGGTCTTTGTGTATCACAATGGAGCCGATTCGTATTATGCTGCGAGAGGGTTTAGAGGATTATTGAAGGTTTAAAGTTATATGGATAGCAGGGTTTATCTCAGATAGCCTTGATATATGTTCAATCAAAATTTCACAACAATTCAATAAAAATAAAAAAACGACCTTGTGAATCAAGGTCGTTTTTTCTATAGAAATCGATCCGCAAAAGCGTTTCGACTAGTGACAGGTTTTGTTAAATATGATACAGTTATATAGATATGTTTATATTTGTCGAATTGTATAGTATTCCTTACTTTAAGTATACAATACCGATCCGTCAATAGTCAAGCTTTTTGAGAAAACTTTTTAAGGGGCGATTGCGATGAAACTGGAACTGCATCAGGAACAACAACGATTGGACCATGTCATGGATGTCATCTCAAAGGAAATGCAGACACTTGATGGAGATACGACACGACTAAAAAAAGAAGTCATCAACATTCGGAAGCACTTTTGGGAAGAAGTGAAAGTAAATACAGATTCGTTTGATGATTATTTAGAAACGATTATTGGTTTGCGTCAAGAAGCAGAAGCGTTAGCTGTCAGTCAAAGCTTGCATCGCCATACATCAAAACGCTTAGCTACACTCCAGCGTATGCAGAAAATCCCTTATTTCGGTCGAATTGATTTTTTAGAAGACGGCACATCCTCGCCTGAACAAATCTACATCGGGATTTCCACTCTTAAAGACGTAAGTGGAGATGATTTTCTGATTTACGACTGGCGAGCACCGATCTCGAGCGTGTATTACGATTATCAGCCGGGTCCTGCGAAATATACGATTCCAGGAGACTTCATTGAAGGGACATTAGAAAAAAAGTGGCAATATATCATACGTGATGGCACGTTGGAATCGATATTTGACACAACTCTAACAATTGGTGATGAGATTTTGCAACAAGTGCTTGGAAAAGGCACTGATAAGCAGATGCATTCAATTGTCGCCACCATTCAACAGGAGCAAAACCAAATTGTTCGTCATGACCACGGGAAATTGTTAATTGTGCATGGTGCAGCTGGGAGTGGCAAGACATCGGTCGCGCTGCAACGAATTGCTTATTTGCTATACCACTATCGAGATAGTCTGACGAGCGATCAAATCATTTTATTTTCCCCAAATTCCATGTTTAACAGCTACGTCGCCAATGTGCTTCCAGAACTCGGAGAAGTAAACATGCACCAAGTGACTTTTCAACAATATCTGCATCAACGACTCGATCAACAATTTCAAGTCGAGAATCCATTCGATCAATTAGAATATGTCTACACAAAAACGAAAGATCCTTCCTACCACACGCGATTGGCCAGTATTGAATGGAAAGCTTCAACAGATTATTTTGATGCCATCAATACCTATCACAGTTCTTTGGGAAACGCTGGCATGTGTTTCCAGGATCTTCGTTTTCGCGGAAAACTCATGGTGAGCGCAAAGCAAATGGAAGATCGATTTTATGAGAACCACACGTCACTTCGGCTCCTCAATCGAATCGAGAAATTAAGGGACTGGCTGATTGAACAAATCGCTCAAGTGGCGAAAGAAGAGTGGGAAAAACCGTGGGTCCAAGAAAAAATGGACTCGTTAAGCAATGACGACTATCATAAAGCGCATCGGTACTTAGCCAAGAAACATGGCTATGAAAGAGAGGCGATGACGGATTACGACATGAGTCCAAAAGCACTCGCGCAGTTGATCGTCCGTCAAAAACTCAACACTTTGCGAAAACGAATTCGAGCGTTTCAGTTTGTGGATATCAAACAGCTTTACAGACAGCTTTTCGAAAACCCTACAAACATGCGGAGATTCTCATCATACGAGTTGCCTCAAGAATGGTCGGCAATTTGTGAACGAACATGTGAAGCGCTCGATGAAGGCAACCTGTTGTATGAAGATGCGACACCGTACGTCTATTTAAAAGAGTTGATTCTTGGATTCCAGACCAATCGTTCCATTAAACAAGTTGTGATAGATGAAGCGCAAGACTATTCGCCTTTTCAGTTTGGATTTATCAAACGCATATTTCCTGCCGCGCGAATGACAGTGCTGGGTGACTTTAATCAAGCGATTTTTGCGCATGCTCGTCAAACGAATGATTTCCAGTCTCTGTTGGATTTGTACGGACCCAACGAAACAACGGTCATTTATCTAGCCCGAAGCTATCGTTCGACAAAGCCGATCGTCGACTTCACCAGAAAACTTATACCAAACGGTGATCGAATTATTCCATTTGAACGCGAAGGAGAGAGCCCTCGCTTAGAACAAGTTGACAGTACAGAAGAACTTCACCAACACATCAGCAGGAAAGTAGAGCAGTTGCAAGAGCGTGGCTACCAGAGTATTGCAATCATTTGTAAATCCGTTGAGGAAAGTAGTCATGCCTATGAAGGGTTATCTACTGTTCCTGGCTTGAAATTGATGACGACGGGCTCTATGGAATACGAACAGGGGGTTGTTGTCATCCCGTCGTACTTATCAAAAGGCATTGAATTTGAAGCGGTCATTGTGTACGATGCATCAACGCATGTCTATGGAGACGAAAGCTTGCGCCGCGTCTTCTATACCGTTTGCACGCGAGCAATGCATCACTTACAACTCTATAGCCTGGGAGAACCCACTCCATTTTTCACTTGAATTTCCGAATTCAGATTATTAACTACAATTGAATGAAAAAATTAGTAAAGGTATTGTTTTCGTCGGTGTGCGGTCGCTCAGTCATTTCTATGCGAGGCATCCTTATAGCTGTATGTTTTATTAAATCCAATCTCACATTTCGATTATTTGAAGCTTTATCAAAAAATAGAATTTGCGAGAAACCTTTGTTCCTGCATCGTTAAGTTATTTTATTGGAACAACGTACTCTTAAGTTGCTTTTGTATGTTAGAATCTTTAGTGAATATTGGAAATCAGTTTGGAGCTTATTGTAATGATTTCCCGAAACAGTCTTCGGACAAGTTTATCTATACAACGATGGTCATTAATGTGATTATTTGTTTCAGTGATATCTATTTACCAAGTTCGAGAGTGGGTGTTCACGCACTCGCAGAAGAAATGAAATTCTTAGTAAACTACTGGGAAGCCCTGATCCTGTGTGAGCAGAGGCTTCTTTTTCGGTTTTTTCTTTAGATGGAATGAAACGGTAAGTGAATTGCAGATTCTATAAATTGAGAGTTGGTGCGGTTATATGAGATTTATAAAGTGGATTGTCTTATTTCTTTTTGTCCTGCTATTGCCGCTTGCCATATGGCTATGGGAAGAACGGCATGCACAAAATTTGGATATTGTTATTCTGGATAAGACCGTTCCGAACGGGGATTTGCGTGAACATAAAGGTCTGACATGGTTGCTTAACCATACCCATATTAATAAAACGAATGGAGATTCCTATAGTGAAAAGGAAGACTATGCTGGAGTGACCTTTGATGGCAAAAGTGAAAGTGTACGTGGATTGCCTGAGGATTTAAGTTCTGCTGATATGATTTACGTCGCAGACACTTATGGAATCTATGAATCAGAGCAAGAGAAACTGAGTGATAAAATCGAGGGAGGCTTAAGCTCTGGTGAGTGGACGTCAATTCATCAGGCTGTTGATCAAAACGATGTGCCATTGATCATGGAGTTTAATTCAATCTCATCACCGACGGAACCTTTAGTGCGGAAGGAAGTATCTAAATATTTAGGGTTTGAGCAAAAAGGGTGGACTGGCCGCTACTTTAAAGAATTGTCCAATGACAACGGGGAAATACCACAATGGCTAGTTGACTCCTATGAAGCGGCTGGCAATCAAAAGTGGTCATTTGCAGGAGAAGGCCTTGTGTTCATTGAAGAGAATACAGAAATGGTCCGTGTATTGTCACTTGAAAATGGCGATGTCGATGAAGCATCCATTAACTTGACGTTTACACAAAATGGCGAGAAGAAATTTAATTTGGACGGAGAATCTCCATACAGGTATTGGTTTGATATAACCGAAGCTGTGGATGAAAATAATGTATTGGCTTATTTCGAACTCCCTGTAAATAAACAGGGACAAGCATTGCTTGACGAATGGGGAATTCCATCCCGTTTTCCGGCAGTAATTGAAAAGAAACAGGATGCGACAAGTTCGTACTATTTTGCAGGTGATTTCGTAGACACGAATGATATTCCTTCAATCTAT
The DNA here is from genome assembly GCF_038632915.1 of Paenisporosarcina sp. FSL H8-0542. Classification (NCBI taxonomy): domain Bacteria; kingdom Bacillati; phylum Bacillota; class Bacilli; order Caryophanales; family Caryophanaceae; genus Paenisporosarcina; species Paenisporosarcina sp. FSL H8-0542. The sequence continues at coordinate 3,364,210 of NZ_CP152050.1, read as the reverse complement.
CAATATAGTGGAATAACAAAAGTAAAAGAATGGTTTACCTTCGATTTTGTTTACCCTGAACAAAGCTTCTTTTGGAAAACATACGTCCCAATGATGAAAGTGCTTTTGGAAGATGTGAAAGACGTTGGTAGCAAAGACAAACAGTTGATACATAAACCTTCTGTTCTTCAAAATGAACTTGGTCTGAATTACTCAGCCAAAGTAAATGGCGATCGTTTTGACGTATATACAAATGGGGAATGGAAGACATTAACGGTTAAAGGCGTCAATATCGGAATGGGGAAACCGGGAACTTTCCCTGGGGAAGCAGCTATTACAAAAGGTGAGTATGCAAGATGGTTTAAACAAATTGGAGAAATGAATGCCAATACCATACGAATTTACACGCTTCATCCCCCTGCTTTTTATGAAGCATTGAAGGAATACAATGAATCTCATGAAAAGCCGCTCTATGTATTTCATGGGGTATGGATTGATGAAGCACCTTTGGAAGAAACACTCGATGCATTTACACCGGAAATCACGGATCGTTTCCAAAAAGAATTCCAGAAAATTACTGATGTGATTCATGGAAATGCCAAAGTTGCAAAAGAACCTGGCCATGCTTATGGGACTTATAAAGCCGATATTTCGCCGTATGTGATTGGGTGGATGATTGGGATTGAATGGTACCCATTCATGGTGGATAATATGGCAACGAAATACAAGGGAATGGACCAATATAATGGGGAATATATTCAAACAACCAATGCCGTTGGATTTGAATTGTGGATAGCCCAGCAAATGGATCAATTGACTGTGTATGAAGCGGAAACGTATAAATGGACGAGACCGATGAGCTTTACTAACTGGGTCTCGACCGACAATATAGAACAACCAGCTGAACCTTTGGAACAGGAGGATTTGGCAAGTGTCGATCCAAACCATATGCATTATAAAGAAAATCTTTCAATGCCAGGAATGTTTGCTTCCTATCACGTCTATCCATACTATCCAGATTTTTTGAATTTGGAGGAACGGTACACTGAGTATATTGACCACCGGGGAGAGAAAAATAACTATGCGGGTTATTTACATGATTTAAAAGCGTCCCATAAAATGCCTGTACTTATTGCAGAATTTGGACTTCCTGCATCACGTGGACTTACACATGTGAATCCATTTGGATGGAACCAAGGCTTTCATACCGAGCAAGAGCAAGGTAACTACCTTTCTAGTCTTTATGAGGATATTATTCAAGAAGGCATGATGGGTGGTCTTGTGTTTACTTGGCAAGATGAATGGTTTAAGAGAACGTGGAATACCATGGATTTAGACAACGCAGATCGCCGCCCATTTTGGTCAAATGCACAAACGAATGAACAGAATTTTGGTCTCCTGAATTTTGATCGTATGCTCATAAAAACAGATGGCGATATAGAGGATTGGGCAGATGCAGACCCGATGTACCAGTCTGGAAAAGGGCCGATTACTGCACTTTATGCCACTAGTGATGAACGTTTTCTATATGTGAGGATTGACGGCAAACCTGGGACGGATTGGCTGAAAAACACCAAACCGCAATTGCTGTTTGACGTTAGTCCTGGCAGTGGAAATGATCGTGTAGATGAATTGGGAGATGTAACTTTTAATCAGCCATTTGCTGATTTCTGGTTATCTATCCAGTCCACAGAAGAGGCAAGAATGAAAGTAGATGCTTACTACGACGTTTTCTACTATCAATACGGAATTGAACTAAATATGATGGATTCAGCAACAACAAAACCTACTAAAAACAGTGGTTTGTTCAATGAAATCCGCTTGCCGCTTAATAAAGGCATTACAAGACCGGATACAGGAGAGTCGTTCCCGTTTTCTTCATATGAGACTGGGAAAATGCGTTTTGGAAATTCCAATCCTGATTCACCGGATTATGACTCCTTAGCAGATTATTATGTCGATCCATCAACAGGTGTGATGGAAATTCGCATACCGTGGCTATTGTTGAATATTAAAGATCCTAGTTCCAAAGAAGTTTTTGGTGATGTATACGTCGATGGCATGGATGCCAAGCAGCAAATCGATGATATTGGAATCGCCCTTGGAGTGACGGACAATCAGGGTCAAGTAATCCAGACTTTCCCTTCAAGCACCTCAACTAGCATTAGTGTCGATGAAGTGTCTCGCTATCGGTGGGAAGCATGGGAGCTACCTTATTCAAGCGAGCGTTTGAAACAATCATATCTAATCCTACAAGAAACATTCAGCAAAACACCATAAAGAAAAGAGGTTGTGCAGCGTATGCACAACCTCTTTTTAATCTGTAGATATACCTTTTCGCTGCATTTGTCCCCATTCTGCTTTTTTGGTGAAAAAGACAATTAAACCTTCAATACGCCAAATAACCATAATTGGACGGTACCAGAAACTCTCGGTTAGTGACCAAAAGAACAGCTTCACCAAATGAGAGACTTTCGGATATTTATGCATAGTCATCTCTTCCATTAGGACAGCAAGCGATGAAATAAAGGAGCCGTACATGACCGTTACCAGGAATAGGGTGAAGACTACTGCAGGGTCGAGGAAGTCAAATAACAACCCAAAAATAATCAGTAAATATCCTATGAATTCGAACGCTGCTCCAAGCAATTCCACAAATAAGAAATAAGGAAATGTGACAAAGCCAATGGTACCAAACCTTGGATTAAAGAACATTTTTCGATGTTTATAAAGCGTTTCAGCTAAACCTGTTTGCCATCGAACACGCTGCGACCGTAAATCATTGAAAGACTCAGGGGCTTCTGTCCAGCAGACAGGATCCGGTATATATTCAATCCGGTCTGCCAGTTTTTCCTCACGAATCATTCGCTGGAGCCTGACGATCAATTCCATATCTTCTCCAACAGTACCTTCTTGGTAGCCGCCAATATGTATCACCTTGTCCTTACGAAAAACTCCGAATGCCCCCGAGATAATCAATAGCTGATTGAATCTGCTGAATCCCAAACGCCCAATCAAAAACGCACGGAAATATTCTACAATTTGCATGATGACCAAAGGTTTACTGGAGAGCTCAATCACTTCTATTTTGCTTCTGGCTATCGTTGTGCCATTTGCAACACGGATGGATCCACCAACAGCAATAATTTTCCCATCTGCCGCAAGAACAGGTTTCATTGCTTTTAATAACGCATCCTGTTCCAATATGGAATCCCCGTCAATCGCACAAAAGAACGGGTAATTGGCTAAATTGATCCCACTGTTTAATGCATCTGCTTTACCGCCGTTTTCTTTGGAGATTACGACTAAATTAGGGAATATGGGAGATTTATACACTTTACGGATAGGATTAGTATCGATATGTTTTCGAATTGCATGATCCACCACTACCAATCCGTACTCAACTATCAATTTGGAAAGAGTTTGATCCTTGGAGCCATCATCCACCACAATGATTTCATATTGTGGGTATTGCAAAGTCAATAATGATCGGACGGTACTGATGACCCCAATCTCTTCATTATAAGCAGGAACAATTATGGAAACGGGTATCGTACTTTCACTAATAGCCAAATCTTCCAGAGTCTCTTTTTTATCCAGTCTGCCTTCCCTTAACACTTTCCGTAAAGACAGTAGAAATAAGATAACATAGCTTAATGCCGTAAAAGACATATAAATGATAATCATTAGCGCAAAAAATTGAAACAACCTAATCCAAATATCAGACATAAGACGGAACCTCTCTATCTAGCTTTAAACACTGAGATGCCATATCTCTGGCATACGGATCAGGGTGGCTTTGTGAAAGTTCAAGCAGCTTGCTCTCACCAAACGTTTGCAATATAGCATCTGCTGTTGAATAGCGAACCCACCAAACAGGATCTCCAAGAAACTCACTAAGTTCACTTTCAAATTGTGGTAGGGTCAATGCGCCTACAATTTTTGCTGCAAACATCCGCTCTTCCCAAATTTCGGACTTAAAAAATGGTTCCAGAAACTTGGTGTCTGATAAGTAGCTCATCCTGAAAATTGCTTTCAATGCTTGAATGCGCATTTCCGGAAGTTCATGAAACAATTTTTCCTCAACGAGTTGCAAATATTCCAGTTTCTTCGAAAGCCCAAAATACATTAACAAAGAACTGACAGCTTTTGAACTACCATGAAGCGAAACATACTCAACTGCCTGTGGGATTGCATCGTCAGGAAAGCGAGTAAACGCTGATAGAAAAACTGTTTCAGTCGCTGATTGATCTTTTTCTAAATACGCTAAAATGGACAGATCGCCTATGGCTGCCAAGGTACGTATCAATTGCTGCTTTTCTTCGTCATGAATTTTGATTTCTTCCAGTCTTCGTTTAAGAATGGGCTGTAAAGATTCCATTCGAAAATTTTCTATATAATATAGTGCATTTACACGAGCCGGCCAAGCCCCAGTATTCAGTACTCTTTTATAGTATGAACTTAAATAGTATGTAGCGCTCTCGCGGATCTTGTGCTGCAATCCTTCATCTGTTGTAATCGCCATACTATCACTGAACAATTTCTCTGCAACACGATACTCTTCAGGTGGAAGAGGGATATATACATCTTGATCATTATATAAATACTGAATAAACAAAGGCATGCTTTCTTTGTAAATATGGTCTTCATGCATCTCTCGCTTGCTTTTTTTCATTTTCTTGATTACTAAAAATAACAGCAGTAGCAGCTGTGAAAGAGCCAAAACAAAAAATAGAATGATAAAAAAAGTAAGTAGGATATTCATAGGAATAACCTATTGACAAGACGCTGGATACGGGCCAATACCTCTTGTGGATGAAAAGGTTTCAGCATGTAGTCATCTGCGCCCGAATTGAGGGCGTGCAAAATATCTTGGTTATTTTTTCTGTCAGTCAACATAGCAATTAGCACACGTTCGGATTGCACTTTTTTCTTCACAATGTGCAGGACTTCTAACCCGTCCATTTTGGGCATTACACCATCTAGCAGGACAACGTGATAATCCTGTGGTGTATACCAATTTGATTCCGTAAACTCAAAGCCGTCATTGTAGCAGTGGACACTAATCTCAAAAGTATCCGATTGCCATGCAGAGAACTGCCTTTCAAGTAATGCTCGAACCATCGCATCATCATCAACAATATGTATCATTAAGCGGCTAGCGAGGGAACTGGCAAACGAATTTTCATCATACACATGGATGGAATTTCTGCCTGCTTTTTTGGCTTGTTGTAAAGCACGGTCAGCCTGCTTCAGCAAAGTTCCGTCGATATGAGTGGAAGGAAACCATTCCGATATCCCAGCTGAAAAGGTGATATTCCAAAGTTCTCGCATCTGTTCAGCGATATCTTCTACGATATTTGCAGCAACAAGAGCTGGTTTATGGCGAATCAATAAGACAAATTCATCACTACCAAAACGGAATACGTCTGTCTTTGAACGTAGGGTCTGTTGGGCAATCTGGACAAAAAATTGTAGCACTTCATTTCCTTTTTGCTGGCCATAAATATTATTGAAATCTTTAAATAAGTCGAAGTCAATGAGAGCAATTGAAAAAGATTCATTGGATATTTTGTAGCGATTATAAAGAGAAGACTTGGTTATATAAAATTGTTTCCTGTTGTATGCACCAGTTAATTCGTCAACGAGTAATTTATTCGTAATCGACTTTCTAAAAGCCACGCGGTTTAATACAAAGGGAATGAAAATATCCAAATCAATCGGTTTTCTGATAAAATCTATTGCCCCTAGTTCATATGCGCGTATTCGATTTTCTTTTAATTGATTGGAAGAGATAATCGCGGTTGGTATAGATCGATCTCGTGAAATATCTTTGATTTCCAGCAATACATCAAATCCACTTTTATCGGGCAGGTTTGCTTCAATAAGCACGAAATCTGGATTGACGGTATGGAAATATTCAATTCCTTTTGAAGCGGTCGTTGCAATTAAAACAGAAATAGAATGTCGGTCAAAGGAATCTTTCATGTCCATGACAAAATCAATATTTGGGTCAATAAGTAAAATTAACACCTCATCCCGAGGTTGAGATTTAGATTCATTAAATGGAATGTGTTGATCCATATTGTGCACCTCCAAACTTTGAATGTTAATTATAACAAAATAGAGTAAATAGAAATACATGTTAGTATGGCTCAGGAAATCTATTAAATCGTTAAGTAGCAGTCTGTGCTGTCTTTGGTGATAACGATAGCATAATGGAAATATATATATCATTTATCTTTTGATAGAAGAAATGGTAACAACATATGCTAATAGGTTAAGTACTAGATTTTTAGATTGGTTGACAGATAATTTATGTTGTTGTAGACTGTTGATGTTGTTGAAAGACTGATTAATACAATTGAATACAACCTCACTTATATGGTGAGGTAGAGGCGCGATATTTAACAGTCCTTAGAGGAGTTTGAGAAAGCTTTGATTTTAGGGAGAAGGAAATGTCGCCGAAGTGAGTAATATTTCTCGGTATTACTTGCTGGGTCTGTAGTTAAGAACTGCAGGACTGTCTCAATAAACATCCCGGTTTATTGAGTGTGCTATCTCATTTGGGAAAAGTAGAGGATTTAGGGCAACTATACATATTGCGACCTGAGTTCATCTCAGGTCTTTTTTTTGTGGAGTTGGCCTTTTTAGTCTATAAAGACGATTTAAAACATATATCAAACAAAAGGGGAGAACTAGTCATGAGAAAAAAATCAGCCATATTTTTAACGATATTCCTTTCTACCATTTTGCTTTTAACAGCTTGTGGGACAAGCAGTTCAGAGAAAACAGGTTCATCAGAAAAGAAAGATCCATTCATAGTAGGTATGGAAGCAGGATATGCGCCATTCAACTGGACTCAAATGGATGATGCAAATGGCGGAGTGAGAATTGACGGAAATGCTGAATACGCAGGAGGCTATGACGTTGAAATTGCAAAACGAATCGCTGACAAGCTAGGTAAAGAATTGGTCATTGTCAAAACGGAATGGGACGGTCTTGTTCCAGCATTGGTTTCTGGTAAGATCGATGCCATCATTGCTGGCATGTCACCAACAGCTGAACGCAAAGAGTCAATCGATTTTTCGGACAACTACTATACTTCAGAATTGGTCATGGTTGTTAAAAAGGGCGGGAAATATGAGGGCGCCGCTTCGATCCATGATTTCAAAGGAGCAAAAGTAACGGCACAATTAAATACATTCCATTACTCCGTGATTGATCAAATCAAAGGTGTGAAAAAGCAGACTGCTATGGATAACTTCCCGGCGATGCGTGTAGCACTTGAATCAGGAATGATTGATGGATATGTATCGGAACGCCCAGAAGGAATCAGTGCTTCCGCAGCTAACGACAACTTCGCTATGGTTGAATTTACAGATGGTTTCGAGACTTCTGTAGAAGACACGACAACTGCAGTCGGATTGCAAAAAGGCAGTGACTTGACAGAAAAAATTAATGAAGCACTTGCAGAGATTTCAGATGAAGAACGCCAGGAAATCATGGATAACGCAATTAAAAATCAACCGGCAGCACAATAAGTAACAACGTGATACCGGCTGCAATAGCAGCCGGTTTTACGTTTTCCAAGGAGGACAAAAATGAGTACTGAGTGGATTATGACGATTTTATCTAATAACTGGCCGATGTTCATTCGTGGAGCAGGTATGACACTCTTGATTTCCATTATCGGGACAATTCTTGGGGCAATCATTGGATTGCTGATTGGTGTCATCAAAACGATTCCAATGCCTGAACGAGGGGCTAAAAAATGGCTATTAAAAATTATTAATACAATTTTATCTGTGTATGTTGAGTTTTTCCGCGGCACGCCAATGATCGTGCAAGCCATGGTTATCTTTTATGGATCGGCCCTGGCATTTGGCATCAGCATGGACGTATTGTCTGCGGCCATCTTCATCGTATCGATCAATACAGGAGCGTACATGGCAGAGATCGTCCGTGGGGGAATAGTGTCCGTTGATAAAGGCCAATTCGAAGCATCTCAGGCAATCGGCATGAATCATTTCCAGACGATGATCCATGTCGTCCTGCCGCAAGTCATTCGCAACATTTTGCCGGCAACAGGCAATCAATTTGTCATCAATATTAAAGATACGGCTGTACTTAACGTCATTGGCGTTACCGAGTTGTTTTTCCAAACGAAATCAGTGGCCGGAAATAACTTCAGGTATTTTGAATCGTTCTTTGTTGCCTGTGTCCTGTATTTCATCATGACATTCACCGTCACATTAATCCTTCGATATGTGGAACGGAAACTGGATGGACCTAAAAATTACAGCATGATCGGAATGCCGGAAAATGTACTTGGTACAACAAAAAACGGTAACCGATAAGAAAGGAGAAGTTCACATGGAAGCAGTTATTGATATACAGCATCTAAGCAAATCTTTTGGATCCCATGAAGTATTGCGCGACATTGACTTCTCGGTAAATAAAGGGGAAGTGGTCTGTGTCATTGGTTCTTCGGGATCAGGAAAGTCCACTCTTCTGCGCTGCATTAATCTATTGGAAAAACCGAGCGGCGGACAAATCATTTATAATAATGAAAACATTTTGGGTAACAAGCATGATATCCATGCTTACCGAACAAAACTCGGAATGGTCTTCCAGCAATTCAACTTATTCAACAATCATAATGTCCTCAACAATTGCGTCATTGGACAAGTAAAAGTTTTGAAGCGCTCAAAGGAAGAAGCGGAGAAAATTGCGATAAAATATCTGAAAGTTGTTGGAATGGACCGATATATCAACGCGAAACCAAGCCACTTGTCAGGTGGACAAAAACAGCGTGTAGCAATTGCACGTGCACTGTCAATGGAACCAGACGTCATGCTGTTTGATGAACCAACATCAGCACTAGATCCTGAGATGGTAGGAGAAGTTCTTAAAGTCATGAAAGAACTTGCTGAAACAGGTCTTACCATGCTAATCGTCACGCATGAGATGGAATTTGCAAAGGAAGTTTCAGACCGTGTCGTATTTATGGACAAAGGTGTTATTTGTGAAGTGGGAAGTCCAGAGCAAATTTTCAATAATCCAACGCAAGAACGTACAAAAGAATTCTTAAAACGAACATTAAAAAAGATGTAAATTAATCTTTTCTAAATCATAATTACATGACAAAAAAGGGATATCCGATTACTGGATGTCCCTTTTCTTATTGTCTCTCAAATGCAGCAAATCTATGATTTTTATCGTTGAATATATTAAATGAGTTTGATTTTGATGTTGCGCTTAATGTGAAAGATCACGATTTGATTGAGGCTTTTATATTTATTTTCAAATAAAAATCATAGCTATTTCTTTTTTGGACATCTTATTAGAAAGAAAATGTTGTATGAGGTGATATCTATGATTATTGAAAGGTCGTCTAAGTGGAAAGAAGGCTTCATTAATCGATTGGAAAATCGTGAAGCTTGGGATAACTGGACGCTATATAAGATGAGTTATGACGTAGTAAAGTCGAACTTGATTACCGAATTTACCGGTCTTCAATCTCCTAAATATTTACCTAACCTGACACCATTGAAGCATCAACTCGAAGTCGCGGAAACCGTGATAGAACGCATGAATGGTAAAGCAATTCTCGCAGATGAAGTGGGGCTTGGCAAAACCATTGAAGCCGGTTTAATTATGAAAGAGTACCTCATCAGGGGACTTGTGAAAAAAGCGTTAATATTGGCTCCAGCTTCTTTAATCAATCAATGGGTGCAAGAGTTGAACCACAAATTTTATATTCCAGCCATTGCTTATCGAAAGAACTATGGTTTAGATCATTACAGTGTCGTCGTCATGAGCATGGATATGGCTAAAAGGAGCCCACATAAAGAACATATCTATGAGCAGGACTATGACTTAATCATCATTGATGAAGCACACAAATTAAAGAATCATAAAACAAAAAACTATGAGTTTGTTCAAGATTTAAAGAAGAAGTTTTGTTTGTTACTGACGGCCACGCCCATTCAAAACAATCTATTTGAATTATTTCATTTAATCTCCTTGCTGAAACCTGGACATCTCGGTGATTATGAGACGTTTCAAGCAGCGTTTTCCGCAAGTAAACATAGCTGGGAAAATGATGACTTCTTAAAAGAATTAGTGAATCAAGTGATGGTCAGAAACCGAAGACAGGACACAGGAATTGAATGGACCAACCGACGTGTTCAAACCATTCCGATTCAGTTTACCCCACAAGAAAAAGAAGTCTATGAAATGATTTTGGAACTGAAGAATATATCCCCTGAATTTTCGAGTGCATTCACGATGATTACACTGCAAAAGGAAATGTGCAGCAGTAAGGAAGCTACGTATTTGACCTTAAACGAGATGCGTCAAAAATGCACCGATTCAAAGGCGGTTCTTTATATAGAAGAAATCATTGAAAAGTTGGTGACGCTCGAAGTCAATGCAAAAGCTGAAAAAGCTTATGACATTATTACCGAGGCAAATGATAAAGTCATCTTATTTACCGAATACCGAGCCAGTCAAGCATATTTACAATGGTATTTACATTCTAAAGGAATCACAAGTGTCATCTTTAATGGGAAGTTCAAGGCGAGTAAACGAGACTGGATGAAGCAATTGTTTAAAGACCACGCACAGGTGCTGATTGCGACTGAATCTGGTGGAGAAGGGATTAACCTGCAGTTCTGCCACCATGTCATCAACTACGATTTACCTTGGAATCCGATGAAATTGGAACAGCGCATCGGACGTGTTCACCGGTTAGGTCAGGAACATGATGTTCATATTTACAACTTGGCAATTGAACAAACCATTGAGAAAGATATCTTAGAGTTGCTCCATGTCAAAATCGATGTATTTGAGAAGGCAGTGGGTGAGCTAGACAGTATTTTATCCACATATAAACAATCCATTTGATTAGAGACATCTAGAGGAGGAATCATATGTATCCACAACAAATCCACGAATATTTAGTGAGGTTTTTTAAAGAAAACAATTGCCAGATCGTCAAAGAACATGACCACTACATCACTGTCCAATTAACCATCGATATGGACAAAAAAATCATGAACCGCCCATATTATTGGCAATATGTCGAAAATACAAACATTGTTCCGAGCCCGGCTCAAATAACGTTAATTACGGATCAAAACAAATTGGAGGAAGACATCAAAGGGGAAGTTGTGCACTTTGGTTCTCCATGGCTCAATCATATATTTCAAGCAACCAATGATCTGGGTTCATTTGTCCACATGTATGAACGGGTATCCGGTAATCCTGGTTCCCAACCCATATTAACTCCATGGTTAGGCGTGAACTATAAAGTATCGTATTTCAGCGATCAGACGAAGGAAATACTGTACTCTTTAGGTATTAATTTGATGACAGGGGAAATGAAACATAGTTTTCAGGAAGAGATAAGTGAACTGGATTTGGATTCCACTATGCCAAAAAATGCCTTTGATTTAATGTATATTATTAAACCAATACGAGGACTAGAGCGATTGGATGCTGCAATCGAAAGCCTTATCCAGCATGACGACCACACATGGGCGGATGAAGCCAAAAGCAGATGGCAAAAAGATCGGCAAGTGCTGGAACACTTTTATGAAGCGATGGATAACAAACCGGAGTGTTACGAGATGGAGAAAAAAGCAATGGATGAGCAGTACCAAACGAGAATTAACATCGACGTAGTAAATGGTGGATTATTCTATATGCAATCATAAATGCTGGAATCTAACTCTATGTTATTTCCCAAGACGTTTTCAAAAAGTAAATGGACTTAATACAAAAAAGGCAGAGTTGTTTAACCCGTTCAGTTATCTGGTACAAAATTTATATTAAACATACAAAAAGAGCCCAAATTCGCATTGAATTGGGCTCTTTTAAAATGCCTATATAACAGGCTTTATTAATGATTAAAACTTATTCTTAAACAAAGCACCCGTTAGTTGAAGAAATTTATTGTAGAGTTGAACAAAACTGTTGATTAAGAAATCTTTTCTTCTCGTTCTTTTATATTCATATAGAGAAGAATACTGCCCCAGAAAATTGCACCAATTGTACTGGTAATAACTCTCAACAACCGAGTTTCATCAAAACCAAAAAGCAAATGTCCTAAAGTATATAAAGCTGATAGAACAATAAACCATCGAAGTAATATTTTTTTCATTGCTAGTAACTCCTTATTTCAAACAAAAAATGCCGTACTTATGTAAATTTACCTCGGTCTGCTTTCATAAGGAAGATAGATTAAATTAACACAATCGTTAATCAACGATTCTACTCTTTGAACTAACCTGCGCCGTTAGTCTAATAAATACAAAATCTCAATACCTAATAAATATGTAAAAGGAATTAAAATTAAATGGGCAAAAAATACCATCCAAGTCTGTTTGTTATTTCTTCTGAATTTCATTTTTCTTTTAAAAATGAAATTCAAAACAATAGTACCCACAATTGTTACGAAAATAGAAAAAATATACCATACCATATCTGTTGTTTTTTCAGAAATTTGAGGGCTCTCTGTTGCAAAAGTCAGCATTAAGAGTAAAGGAATGCTACATGGGTAAACAAGAAAGTAAGATTAAGGTAAATATTTTTTTGTTGCTTTGGAATTCATTTAAGTATTTCCTCCATATTAATCAGGTTATAGTTAAACAATTGTGTCTGATGTAATTATAATAAACTTGGTACTAATAATTTCTATAATATTATTAGTACCTTATTTAACCTAAACCTCCCCGTTAGCCATCCATGCAGCAAAAAACGCTGCACCACAGATCAAGAACTAAATATCACTTATTTGACTTGACTTCCAATCAAAATGTCTTTTAACTGGTCAACACTTTTGACAATATAAGTAGGGTTAGAATGACTTAGTTCTTCATATGAACCATATCCATAAGTTACTCCAATAGAGTCAATACCGTTGTTATTTGCCCCAATGATATCATGCTTCTTGTCACCAATCATAATAAAATCATCTAGCTTATGCCCATTGTACATATCGAGTATGTATTGAATAATCTCTGTTTTTGCTGTTCTTGTTCCATCAAGATTACTTCCGACAACAAGGTCAAAATATTGGTCAATATTAAAATGAATTAGTATTTGTTCAGAAAATATAGTAGGCTTTGATGTTGCAACAACTAAAGTGAAATTTAGGTCTTTCAATGATTTCAATAGTAACGATATATTTGAATATAACTCATTTTCAAACATCCCCATCTCTCTAAACCTTTCTCTATAAAAACCAATTGCTTTTTGCGTATTTTCCTCATCGAAATTGTAGTATTCAGCAAAAGAATCTTGAAGTGGTGGACCAATGAAACATTCAAGTTTATCAATATCAGACTCAATAATGTGCATTTTCTGCAATGCATATTGAACAGACTTTGTTATACCTACTTTAGGGTCTGAAAGCGTTCCGTCTAAATCAAATAAAATTATTTTGTATTTGTCCATATTAAACTCCCCTTTGTATCAAATTCCAACTTAACTCATAAGAATCTTTAAAAAAATCAAGCACTTGTTGAACTACCCTGCCCTGTTAGTTAAGTAAGAAAAAGGCTTCACTCCTAATTGAAGTAAAGCCCCGTTAGCACAATAAGAAAGGATCAAAGAATGATCCTTTCTTATTGAAACATTCTATCGACCTATCTCTCGGTTAAATTTTTTATAACTGCCATTTCCTTACCGAACCTATCACCATTATCAATAAATCCCAAACTCGAGTATAAATTATGTGCTCCCAAATTTTCAGGGTGATAGCCTACAACAATTTTTTGGGCGTTCGGTAATTTAGCCATCTCTGAAATCATTAACTTAGTTGCAGCTTTACCTATCCCCTTGCCTTGGAATTCCTTATCCACCATTATTCTATAAACCCAATAAGCATCAAGTTCTTCTTGAACAGAATTGTACATCAAAAAGCCAACTACTTTTTCTTCAGCGTAAATAGCATATGGCTTTAATGTAGGCTCAAACTTTGACTGAGCTATTGATATAGCATTGGGCTCAATGTATTCTTTTTGTTCTGTTGATACCTCTAATTCACAACAGCCGTACCAGTTTTCTGCATTTAATTCTACGATTTTTACATTTTCTGTACTCATAATTTTCCCCTTTCAAAATTCGGGGCAACGCTAAACAACTTTGTTAATTAGTCGTTATCCCCTTGTAGTCATTAATAATAAAAATTCTTTTGTTTGTCATAATGAACGCCTCCTCTAACGACTATTTCCTAAAAATTATATCAATGAATTTTTAGACTTTTTAATTATACTATTTTTTCCCATCTATTCTTATAATATTTTACATTCTTCTTGAACTAACCGGCCCCGTTAGTCAACCAAATAGCTTAATAATAAATCTTTCAAGGCTCGGCCTTTAAAGTTTTTACTGGGTCTGCTTTAATTTGCTAATCAATATATCTATTTATTATATTTCCATATATTTGTTATAAATCTTTTTATTATTAAAATCGAGCAAAAAAAAGCACTGCTAAAAGCAATGCTAATTTGTATGTTTATATGACATTAATTGCATAGTTATTTAAACTTTTGTACCAGAAAACTGAACGGATTAAGAGTTGTTTCCTCTGTCTTTTTTGTGTGGAAGAAAAAGAACTTAATTAAGTCCGTTAAATAAACCAATTCAACTCGATTTCTAAGCGCAATGAATATTCATTTAAAAAGACTTCTTTAAATTCTTTATAGCCATCTTCACCTAAAATATGCGTAAAGTATTTTTTTACCGTGTTGTATTCACCAACGGAAACCCTTTGAACTGTAAATTCTTTAATAGGGTAGTGCTGCAAAGACCCGTTATCTACCAATGCAATATATTTCTTATATGTTGCAAAAGTGTTGGTTGCGTAATGTTTCATTTCAACTTGTATGTCTACACGGGTTCCGCTTGCTTTTTTAAATTTAATTGTTACTTCACCCATATCATTCTTAAAAGTAGACTTCGTTCCATCAAACGTGTAATTAATCAATTTTTTAAACCTCCGCTAATTGTTCTTTTGCAATCCTTACTTTATCACAGGACAAGATAAAAGAGCTCACCCCCTTATAAACGCCATTTATTTCCAATGGGGAAGAAGGTGTTCGAACATTTAATGTGGAATAACTTCCATAACGAATATGAATGGGTAAACAAAATCGAACAAGTTGTAAATTACTGTTGCATGTAATTACTCATGAATTCCATCATAAGGGTAAGATTGTACGATGGCTCACCTGAGGAAATAGAAATTCCAAATACAAATGTGTTAGGCACGGAAGATAAGAGAAAAATATAAGTGATATTTCGTAGTATTGAAAACCTACTAAGTACGCAAGGCGATAGAAAAGGAGAAAAACAGATGACACTATTAAATAGATTGCGAAAAGGGGATAAAATCGGTATTTATTCACCTTCATCACCCATCACTTATTCTTCACCGAAACGCTTTCAACGGGCAAAAAGCTTTTTAGAATCTAAAGGTTTTGAGATTATTGAAGGAAATCTTACAGGAAAGCAAGATTATTACAGATCAGGGACCATCCAGGAGCGAGCCGACGAATTAAACGAACTTATTCGAAACCCGGAAATCATGATAGGGTATTCTGATGCTACCGCCATCTTGCTCGGTATCTATGCCCAAACAGGAATTCCAACATTCTATGGACCTGCTCTGGTGCCTTCTTTCGGAGAATTCGAACCATTTCTTGACCTTACATATGATTATTTCAAAGAGATGTTAATCGAAGAACAAAGTCTTCCTTATATTATCCCTACACCGTCAATTTGGACGGATGAACCTTTAAACTGGGAGGTTAAAACGGGTGATAAAGTACAGAGGGATAATGAATGGGTATGTGTGAATGAAGGTGTGGCGCATGGCCGATTAGTAGGTGGTAATTTAAATGCGATGTATGGCATTTGGGGAAGTCCATATGTCCCGGACATCCAGCAAGGGGATATTATCCTGTTAGAGGACACGATGAAAACGGCATCCGTCGTCGAAAAGAATTTCACTCTGCTCAAGCTGAATGGTGTATTTGAAAAAGTTTCCGGCATTCTATTGGGGAAACATGAATTATTTGATGATCAAGGTACTGGAAGAACTCCATATGATATTTTGCTCGAAGTGATGGGGAACAAGGACATTCCGATTCTTGCAGATTTTGATTGTTGCCACACGCATCCGATGCTGACTTTGCCTATTGGCATAAACGTGGAGCTGGATGCAACGAATAGAAAAGTGAAGATTATGGAGAAATGGATTAAGTAGATAAGTTAGCGTTGCTTTTCGTTCAATTCAAAATAGAGATGGAGGACTTAATAATGAAGCCTATTACTACACCTGACCTTTCAACAAGACCGTTCAATTTAGTGGTTGACCGCATAATGGATGCATCGCCCGATGTACTGTTCCAAGCGTGGACTACACAGATCGATCGTTGGTTCGCTGCACCAGGAAGCGTCATCATGCAGGGAGAAATCAACTCGTCCTTCTTCTTTGAGACTGCCTTTGACGGTCAACGTCATCCCCACTACGGAAGGTTTTTAAGGATTGAGCAAGACCGGCTTGTCGAAATTACTTGGGTTACTGGGGATGGAGGAACAAAGGGCGCGGAAACCGTTGTCACAATAGAGCTAGAGCCAAATGGAGATGGAACACAAATTCGTCTTACGCACGCAGGCTTTATAGATGATGAGTCAAGAAACGGACATAAAGATGCT